>JBIIGF010000152.1:0-5348 GCA_044236665.1 Aestuariivirga sp.
AGAGACCTTCAGGCCGCCGACGCGTGGCAAGGGGCGGCCGCCGGTCGTCACGGCCACGGCCACCACGATCTCATTGGCGCGCGGCGCATCCGTGACGCGGACTTCCATGCCGTCGAAGTGGCTTCGCACGAAGGCAGCGTCCTTGTGGCCCAGCGGAATGTCCAGAACGACGCCCATGCCGCCGCGCTTCTTCGATGAGGGAATGAGTGCAGCGCCCTTGCCGAGCACCTTGCGAAACGGCGCGCCAAGTTTCGGGTGAAGGATGGCGGCAGCGTGTTCCAGTTCGCCATTCTCGCCAACGGCTGCAGCCTTGCCATAGCTTTCCACCTTGTCGCCAGAAATACCCAGCGCTGCCACGGCGCGTTCCGCCAGCAAGCCACCCAGTTCCTCGCCCACCTCAATCAGTTCGGTGAGGTCTTCCTGGTATGTCCCGGCGAAGGGATTGGCGATCACGGCAATCGCCGCGGCGCGGCGGATGGGAGGAGATACGTCCTGCCCCTGCTCGGAGAGGGTTTCGTCGACCACCGTCATGATCTTGCGGATCTTGGGCTTCATCTCAGGCCGTCCTCTCCCTTCACGTCCTTCAGTTCAAGGCCACCGGCGCGGGCGTGCACGCGGGGGCCTGTGGTCATCACCAGCGCCACCACCATCTCATTGGCCCTCGGCGCATCGGGAACGCCAACCTCAATCGCGTCGAAGTGGCTTCGCACATAGGATGCGTTGATGTGGGTCACCGGAACATCAAGCCTGGTTCCCGGCCCGCCCACCTTCTTGGTTGAGGGCACGATGGCCTTGGCACCGCCCAAGACCTCGCGCATCGAATAGCCACCGGGCGCATGCCAGAGGGCGGCATGCTCCAGCTCCCCCGCCTCGCCGGTGATCGAGCCCTTGCCATAGCCCTCGATCAGCTTCGGGTCACCGCCGAGTGCGGCCACGAGCTTGCGCGCCATCTCCAGCCCCAGGGGCTTCAGGTCTTCCATGAAGGGCTGGATGTCGGCATGGTAAGCACCCGCATAGGGGTTCTCGATCACAGCCAGAATGGCCCCGCGCTTCGGCGGCACGGCGGCCGCTGGGCCACCTTCATGGTGGATCTCCTCCACCGAGATCAGGAACTTCCTGACTTTCACATCCGGCATAATGCGTCCGCCCTTCCCGGCTCCGCCACCACGCGCGTCTGACCCTGAAGATGGAGGGCGCAGGCGATGATGGTTCCTTGAGCCACCAGATTATCCGCGAAGGCTACACCAGCCGCGAGGGCGGCGGCAATTTCATTCGCCGCAAGCGGGCCGACATCGCGTGTCACCAGCCTGCTGCCCAGATCATTGTCCGGCTGGAGGCGATGTGCGGCAACCCGGGTGATGGCCGGATGGTCCGGCAGATCCACCACATTGGCGATGAGGGTTGCCGCCGCATCGGCAACACTGGCGCTGGCGGCCAGCACCGTCACCGCATCCGCAATGCCAAGCGAGAAGGAGCGCCCACGCCAGCCGCTGGTGGCGATGCCGCGCACCGGATCCGCATGACTGATCAGCGCCGTCGAAAAGAGCTTTGGTGCATCCGGCCTCGTTACAAGGCCAATCTCATAGGTCGCGCCCTCGGAGAGGTGCAGCGCGATGTCCCCGCCATTGTTGACGAAGGCCCGGGAGAGCGGCACCGTGGCCACCATGCTGGCAAGCACCTCCTCTGCCACCGCGCCCGCCACCGCCGCCATGGGGGTGAGGAAGGAGCAGGATGCGAGATCGCGCGTCGCCCGCCACATGCGCTTCGCAATGAGGCCGTGCGGCTCCACTTTGGTGGGCTGGCGGAGCAGCGGAAGCTCGGCGCAGAGTTCATCCAAGACGGTTTCAAAGCGGGCCGCCGCTGCCGCATAGGCCTCGCCCACGCACGCCGCCTCACCTTCTGCGCCGATGATGAGGTCGATCGGGCCATCGTGAAGATGCAGCCGCCGCCCATCGGGCAGCAGCTGTGCCTGAATGCGGCTCATGCGGGGCGGGCTTTCAGCGCCGCCAGTACCCGGTCCGGTGTCGCCGGGGTGCGGGTGATGCGCGCGCCCGTGGCGTTGTGGATGGCATTCAGGATGGCGGGCGCTGTCGGGATCAGCGCCTGCTCACCGATGCCCTTGGCGCCGAAGGGGCCAACGGACGACGCGCATTCGATGAGGATCGAGGTGATGGGCGGCACGTCGCCGATGGTCGGGATCAAATAGTCGTGCAGGTTCTCGCCCTTGCCGGGCGTGAATTCCTCCATCAGCGCCATGCCGATGCCTTGCGCCACGCCACCTTCGATCTGGCCTTCCACGAGGATCGGGTTGATGGCGCGCCCCACATCATGCGCCGCAGCGATACGCAGGGGCCTGACGAGGCCCAGCCGCAGATCGACCTCCACTTCCGCCAGATGCGCGCCATAGCCGTAAACGGCATAGGGCTTGCCCTGGCCATTGACATCGAGGGGCGAGGTCGGCGGATCGAAGCTTTCCTCCGCACACAGAACATATCCGAGGCGGTCACGCGGCAGTTCATCCAGAACGATGGTGCGGATCACGCCATCCTGTTCCACGCTCAGCCTGCCATGATCCAAGGCCAGCCGGGCGCCCTCACCTGCATTGGCAAGCCGCAGCAGCATGCGCCGGAGGGCGCGGCCAGCGCGTTCGGCCGCACTGCCGGTCACGAATGTCTGGCGCGAGGCGGAGGTCTTGCCACAGTCGGGTGTGAGATCGGTATCGGGCGGCACGAGGTCGAACAGCGCCAGCGGCAGCCCCGCCGCATCCGCCGCGATCTGGGTGATGACGGTATTGGCACCCTGCCCGATGTCGGTCGCACCCTGATGCAGCGACAGGCGGCCATCAGGCTTCAGACCGAGGCGGATGGTGGAGGGGTTTGGAAGCGAGGTGTTGCCGCAGCCGTAGAACATTCCGGCCACACCGACCCCGCGCCGCCGGTGGCCGCCCTTCGCATTGAAGGCCGCCGCCGCTTCCCGCCAGGACTGCCAGTGAGGCTGCAACGCCTCGAAACACTGACGTATGCCCACGCCATCGCCCATCACCTGTCCGGTCACGGTCGGCGTATCGTCGCGAAGCGCATTGCGGATACGGAACTCCAGCGCGTCAAGACCCAGCTTCCCAGCCAAGATGTCGAGCATCTGTTCCTGCGCAATCACTGTCTGCGGCACGCCGAAGCCGCGGAACGCGCCAGCTGGAACGCAATGGGTGAGAATGGCGCGGGTGCGCGCCCGGTAATGCGGCACCTGATAGGGGCCGGAGGCATGCACCGGCACGCGGTTCGCAACCGTGGGCCCCCAGGAGGCATAGGCACCGGTGTTGAAGTCGCCCTCGAAATCCATCGCGAGCAGCCGGCCATCATGCGTTGCAGCCATGCGCGAGCGCATGATGGCGGGGTGGCGCTTGGTCGTGGACTGAATCGATTCGGCCCGTGAATAGACCATCGCCGCCGGACGGCCCGTGACCCATGCCGCCAGCGCCACATAGGGCTGCACCGAAAGATCGAGCTTGGAACCGAAGCCACCGCCGCAGGCCGCAGGAATGATGCGGATATTCTCGGGCGGAAGGCCCATGATGGCCGCCGTATCGTCGCGGTCCATGTAGGGCGCCTGCGTCGAGGCGGTGATTTCGATGCGCCCGCCGACGCGGCGCGCCCATCCGGCCTCGGGCTCGATATAGGCATGCTCGACGAAGCCGGTTTCGAAAGTGCCCTCAACCACCACGCACGCGGAATCGAAGGCCTGCGCCACATCGCCATGCGCCACATAACCCTGCACCAGAATGTTGCCGGGCCGGTTCCCGTGAAGCTGCGGCGCGGCGGGTTGAAGCGCCGCTTCGATGGTCAGCACCGGCGGGCGCTCCTCCCAGGTGATGGGGAAATGCGTGACATCCAGCGCCTCGATCGCGGCACGCTCTCCGATGACGGCGGCGACAGCCTCGCCCCGGAAGCGGGTTTCGGTTTCGGCAAAGACCGGCTGGTCGGCGAAGGGCGGGATGACACCGAAGACATTGCGGCCCGGAATGTCGGAAGCCGTCAGTACACGGACGATACCGGGATGGCTGGCGATGAAGCTATCGAGATCGCCGAAGCGGAAGCCTGCCCGGTGGAAGGGCGAGCGGATGGCGTTCACCCACAGCGCATCCGGCGGAATGGCGTCCGCCCCAAAGTGCTCATCGCCTGAGATCTTCGGGGTTCCGTCAAGGCGCGGCAGCGCGGCACCGACGGCATGGCCCTGTGCCGGCACTTCATGCACGGGGATCACGCCCCGCGCCGCATCCTCGACGGCCTCGATGATCTTGGCATAGCCGGTGCAGCGGCACAGCACGCCGGCCAGCGCGTCCTTAATCCTGTCACGGCCGGGTGCCGCCTCCCGCTCCAGAAGCGCTGTGGCGGCCAGCAGCATGCCGGGCGTGCAGATGCCGCATTGCGCGGCTCCCCGCGCCTGAAAGGCCTGCTGCAGCAGCGCGCCCTTGGCGCTGTTGCCGGCCAGGCCCTCGACGGTGAGGATGCTTGCGCCTTCCGCCTGTGCCACAGGCACCAGACAGGCACAGACAGCGTCGCCATCGAGCAGCACGGTGCAGGCCCCGCAATCGCCCGCGTCACAGCCGCTCTTGGTGCCGGTCTGACCGAGTTCACGGCGGATCGCCTCGCTCAACCGGGTGTGCGGGGCCGCAGCGCAGGAGGCCGCCGTGCCATTGAGCGTGAAGCGCACCACCCCCGGCACCTCAGGCCGCGCCCGCCGCGCGGTCGAGCGCCTCGCCCACCACGCTGATCGCGGCCTCCAGCCGGTAGTGGGCCGTGGCGCGCACATCATCGATGGGCGACAGGCTGTCGAAATGATGGGCCGCCACGCGCGACGAGGGCCGCGCGCCCGGCGGCAGGCCCTGCAACTCCGCTTCGAGGCGATGCAATCTCTGCGCCACGGGAGAGGCCGCGCCAATGGCCAGCGCAACGCGGACGATGCGGCCTTCGGCATCCTTCTCGACCAGGGCCGCCGCCATCAGGATGGAGATGACAAGATAGCGCCGTGCCCCAAGCTTCACGAAGGCGGAACCGGTCCGTTCCCTCGGCCTCGGTACGACCACCGCAGTGACGATCTCTCCCGGCTGCAAGGCGGTCTGCCGGTAACCGGTGATGAATTCGTGAAGCGGCAGCACGCGCCGCCCGGTGGCCGTGGCCAACTCGACGCTGGCCTCCAATGTGAGCAGCGGCGGCACGCCATCCGCCGCGGGGGAGGCGTTGCAGAGATTGCCGGCGATGGTGCCGCGGTTCTGGATCTGGATGGAGCCCACCTCGCGTGCGGCGGCCTTCAATCCGTCGAAGGCTGGCGGCAGACTGGCCTTGGCAATG
>JBIIGF010000153.1:0-5324 GCA_044236665.1 Aestuariivirga sp.
ACCTTGAGGTAGCGGCCGAACATGCGGCCTTCGCCGCAGGCTGGGCAATTGCAGCGCATTCCCCGCCACATGGCCTGCTTCCAGGAGCGGTCTTCGGCCGTGCCGAGGGCGGAGGATTCGAGGGTCAGTGTCATGATGAGCGATCATGGCGAAGCGCGGTGGCAAAATGAAGATCGTCCCGCGCGGCGCGACAGTCTGCCGCGAGGCGGGGCTGGAAGCTCGAATACACTCCTCAACCGCTAGCGTTTCCGGCCCTTCGGCTTTCCCCGGAAGGGCCGGGCTGTTGTCCGCACGGCGCGGCGCGATGCGGGCTTTCCCGCCTTGGCGTCGGAGACCACTTCGAAGCGCATGCCGCCGGAGACGGGGGTAGCCTCAACCAGCTTCACCTCCAGCCGGTCGCCCAGTTGATAGGTATCGCCGGAGCGCTCGCCGATCAGGGCGTGGCGGGCCTTGTCGAAGACGAAATACTCCCGTCCCAGCGTGGTAACGGGCACGAAGCCATCCGCACCCGACTCGTCCAGTTTGACGAACAGGCCCGCACTGACCACGCCGCCGATCCGGCCGCGGAACACCGCACCCGTCTGCTTCGAGAGATGGGCGGCGATCAGGCGGTCGATGGTCTCGCGTTCGGCGGCCATGGCGCGGCGCTCGGCATCCGAAATCATGTCGGCCGTGTCGGAGAGCTTGGCGATGTCGTCGGGGCTCAGCCCGTCATTGCCGAAGCCCAGCGCGGAGACGAGTGCGCGGTGTACGATGAGGTCAGCGTAGCGGCGGATGGGCGACGTGAAGTGCGCATAGCGACGCAGCGACAGGCCGAAGTGGCCCTTGTTGCCAGGGCTGTAGACGGCCTGCGCCTGGGTGCGCAGCACCACTTCGTTCACCACATGCTGGTAGTCGGCACCCTCCACGTCCTTCAACAGCTTGTTGAAGTGCTTTGGCCGCATCACCTGGCCGAGCGGAAGGCTCATGCCCACGGTGCGCAGGAAGTCAGCAAGCGCCCGCACCTTCTCTTCCGAGGGCTGCTCATGAATGCGGAACAGCAAGGGCGACTTGTGGGCCTCGAGTTCTTCGGCGGCAGCGACGTTGGCCTGGATCATGAACTCCTCGACCAGCTTGTGCGCGTCGAGGCGTTCGGGTGTCACCACGCGCTCGATCAGGCCATGCGCATCGAGAATGAGCTTGCGCTCGGGCAGGTCCAGTTCCAGCGGCTCTCGCGCATGACGGCCCTTGAGCAGGATACCATAGGCCCTCCATAAGGGTTTCAGCACACCGTCGAGGAGTGGTGCCGTCTTGTCATTCGGCCTGCCGTCGATGGCGGCCTGCGCCTCCTCATAGGCCAGCTTGGCGGCAGACCGCATGATGACACGCGCGAAGCGGTGCTTCGTCTTCCGGCCGGACTTGTCGAAGCTCATGAAGCAGGCGAGTGCCGGGCGTTCTTCCTTCTCGCGCAGTGAACAGAGATCATTGGAAATCCGTTCCGGCAGCATGGGCACCACGCGGTCAGGAAAATACACCGAGTTGCCGCGGATACGCGCTTCGCGGTCCAGCGCCGTGCCGGGCCGCACATAGGCGGCAACATCGGCAATGGCGACGATGACATTCGCCCCGCCGGTCTCCGCGTCGATTTCGGCCCACACGGCATCGTCATGATCGCGCGCGTCTCGCGGGTCGATGGTGAGGAGGGGCGTCTGGCGAAGGTCGGTGCGGCCATCGTGGGAGAAGGGCTTCAGTGCTTCCGACTCGCGCAATACGCGCTCCGGGAACTGGTCGGGAATGCCGTGGTGGTGAATGGCGATGAGCGAGATGTTACGCTGGTCGTTGAGGTCACCGAGCCGGTCCCGCACGCGGGCGGTGGGCAGGCCGCGGCCCCTGTCCCTGACGATCTCTGCCTCGACGAGTTCGCCGTTCAACGCGCCATTGTCATCGCCCTTCAGCACCTGCAACTCGTGGCGTGCCTTCTTGTCAACCGGCACGATGCGCGCGCCGAGGCCGGGAAGAACCCGGTAGACACCGAGCAGCTTGCTGGAACGGTCCGAAAGCGTCTTGATGACCTTGGCGCGGAACTTGTAACGGCCATCGCGGGAGGACTGGATCTTGGCCAGCACCCGGTCGCCCTTGCGGGGGGCTGCGTCCGTTCCGCTCTCGATCACCACGCGCGGGGGCTTTCCGGCCTGGCGCTCGTCCCACTCAACGGGCTCGGCATAGGCTTCGCCATCCTTGTCGGTGCCGGTGACTTCGAGAACGGTAACCGGCGGCAATGAAGAGCGGTCGATCAGCTTGCGCTGCTTCTTCGCCAGCAACCCGTTCTCCTCCATGTGCTTCAGAAGGGCCTTGAGCCCGATCTTGTCGCCCCCCTTGATGTCGAAGTGGCGGGCGATTTCGCGCTTTCCCACAATGCCGGGCGAAGACTGGATGAATTCCAGAACCTCCGCTTCGGAGGGGATGGGCGGATTCTGATGCGAGCGTTTGGCCATGCCGCCATGAATACGCGGGTATTGAGCCGGAAATCCAGCCAATTACCGCGGACTTCTCGATTGTAACGAATCGATGACAATACAACTCTCTGTGATTTATGCTTATTTTTATGCCGCTTCGATGGGATACAGGCGGCGCTTTGCTGAACGGCGGCGGGGCCTTCTTCGCCGCAGTTTTGGCGGGGTGCGGCATTTGGAGCCGGGAAAGGCAGAGGGCAGGGAACTATCTTGTTGATGTATGATTTCGAACGCGCCGCCGTGATGCAACCTGCGCCACGCCGCATGTGGACTGGTTGGGACGGGTGACGTGAAAAAGCCAGCCAATCTGAAGCAATATGCCGCCCTGCCTTGGCGCCAAAATGGTGCGGGGGTTGAGGTGTTATTGATTTCCTCGCGCGATACGGGCCGCTGGGTGATCCCCAAGGGCTGGCCGATCAAGGGGCTGTCGCCTGCCGAAACCGCGGCGCGCGAAGCCTATGAGGAAGCTGGCCTCGGCGGCCAGATCAGCAAGAAGCCCATCGGCGAATTCCACTATGGAAAGCGCATGAAGGACGGGACCATCAGTCCCTGCCGGGTGGATGTCTTCTCACTTGAAAAAATGATCCAGCACCCCGAGTGGCCGGAGCAGGGACAGCGCACCCTCCGCTGGTTCACGGCTGCCGAGGCCGCCGAGGCGGTTGAGGAACCGGAACTCCAGCAAATCATCCGTAAGCTGGCCTGAGGAAATCCGCGCTCAGGCTGCCTTGGTTTTTCTGGCGGGCTTGCTGGCTGGCTTCTTCGCCGCCTTCTTTGCCGGGGCCTTTTTCGCCGCAGAGCCTTCCGCTTTGGGAGCAGTCTTGCGGGGGGCTGCCTTTTTCGCCGGTGCTTTCTTCTTCACCGGCCCGCCGCCCTTTGCTTCGCGTTCGGCGATCAGCGCAACGGCTTCCTCGACGGTCAGCGACTGCGGGTCCTTGTCCTTCGGAAGGGTGGCGTTCACCTTGCCGAACTTCACATAGGGCCCGTAGCGGCCGCTCATCACCTGAATGGGTCCACCCCCTGCCGGGTGTTCTCCAAGATCCTTCAGCGCGCCGGGCTTCGGGCGCGAGAACCCACGCGCCTTCTTTTCCGCCAGCACATCCACCGCGCGGTTGATGCCGATGGTGAAGACATCTTCCGGGCTCTCGAGGTTGGCGTAGGTGCCATCATGCAGGATGAAGGGTCCAAAGCGGCCGAAATTCGCCACGATGGGCTTGCCGCTTTCGGGGTGGAGGCCCACTTCGCGCGGCAATGACAGAAGCTTCAAGGCCTCCTCCAGCGTGATCTCCTCGGGCTTCCGGCCCTTCGGTATCGAGGCGCGCTGTGGCTTTTCGCCCTCAACCGCCTCACCCAGTTGCAGGTAGGGGCCGAAGCGGCCAGCGCGCCGCGTGACTTTCTCGCCGGTCTCGGGGTCAACGCCCAGCAGTACGCCTTCGGCCGGCACGGCTTCGGGACCTTCCGCCGATGGCGACATGGGCCTTGTGTACTTGCACTCGGGATAGTTGGAACAGCCGATGAAGGAGCCGAATTTGCTGAGCTTGAGGGAAAGCTGGCCATTCCCGCAGGAGGGGCAGCCACGCGCATCGCCGCCGTCTTCCTTGGGCGGGAAGATATGCGGCGCCAGAAGCTCGTTCAGCGCATCGAGCACATTGGTGACGCGCAATTCCTTCACATCCTCTATGGCGGCGGTGAAGTCGCGCCAGAAATCGCGCAGCACCTGCTTCCAGTCGATTTCGCCGGCCGATACCTTGTCGAGTTGCTCTTCGAGGTCGGCGGTGAAGTCATACTCCACATAGCGGCGGAAAAAGCTTTCGAGGAAGGCTGTGACGACGCGGCCCTTGTCTTCCGGGATCAGGCGTTTCTTGTCCACGCGCATGTAGCCGCGCTGGCGCAGCGTTTCGAGGATCGAGACATAAGTGGAGGGGCGGCCGATGCCGAGCTCCTCCAGTTTCTTGATGAGCGAAGCCTCGGAATAACGCGGCGGCGGTTCGGTGAAATGCTGTACGCCTTCCACCTTCCGGACGCCGATCGAGTCACCGCGCGCCATGGCGGGCAGGCGGCGCGAATCCTCATCCTCGCCGTCGTCGAGGCTCTCGGAATAGACCTTGAGGAAGCCGTCGAACTTCACCACCGATCCGGTGGCGCGGAACACATAGTGCTTTCCGTCCCTGCCGTTGGTGCCGATGTCCGCCGTGGTCCGTTCAAGTTCCGCACTTTCCATCTGGCTGGCGATGGTGCGCTTCCAGATCAGTTCATAAAGGGCCAGCTGGTCGGCATCGAGGGTACGGCTGACGCTCGAGGGATGGCGCGACATGTCAGTCGGGCGGATCGCCTCGTGAGCTTCCTGGGCGTTCTTGGCCTTGGTCGTGTACTGGCGTGGCGAGGAGGGAAGGTAGGGCTCGCCGAAATTCTTCAGGATGGCGTTGCGGGTGGCGGCAATCGCCTCCGGCGCCATGTCCACGCCGTCGGTTCGCATATAGGTGATGAGGCCCACCGTCTCGCCGCCGATGTCGATGCCTTCATAGAGGCGCTGGGCGATCTGCATGGTGCGGGAGGAGGAGAAGCCGAGCTTGCGGGAGGCTTCCTGCTGCAGCGTGGATGTGCGGAACGGTGGATAGGGGTGGCGCTTTGCGGGCTTCGACTCGATCTGGTCAACCTTGAACGGCTGGCCCTTCACCGCCTGCTCGATGGCCCGCGCGGAAGCCTCATTCGCAATGTCGAGCTTGCCGAGTTTCTGGCCGCCGATGGAATTCAGCGAGGCCTGGAACTCCTGGCCTTTCGGTGTCACGAAGGTGGCGTCGATGGTCCAGTATTCCTGTGACCGGAAGGCTTCGA
>JBIIGF010000154.1:0-5274 GCA_044236665.1 Aestuariivirga sp.
GAAGGACAAGGGCATGGGCAAGGCCACCTTCGTCGATCTGCTGGGCCTCGCGGGCGCGAAGTCCCGCGCCGCGGTGCTGGTGGATGAAGCGATCGAGAGCCTCGCGCCCTATGGGGAGAAGGCGGCAGTGCTGAATGAGGCGGCGCGCTTCATTGTGGAGAGAGAGAAGTAGCTTCACGTCCGGGCGACATTCCGGCGAAGGCCGCACAAGAGCGGCGCACTGTCAAACAAACTCAACGTTTCGCCTGCTGATCCCCATTCTCATCATGCCCGGCCTCCGAGCCGGGCATCCTTTCGGTTGACGCAAAAAGGATGGCCGGATCAAGTCCGGCCATGATGAGAAAACGGCGTCTGAGGTGGCAGGCACCGAAAGGTGCGGAATGTCGATTGACCGCCCTCCCCTCGTCATTACCCCCAGCGGCCCTTCACATAGTCCTCGACGATGTCCTTGAACTGGGTGGAGATGTTCTCGCCGCGCAGGGTCATCACCTTCTTGCCGTCGATGAAGACGGGGGCGGCGGGAAGTTCGCCGGTGCCGGGCAGCGAGATGCCGATATCGGCGTGTTTCGATTCGCCCGGTCCGTTCACGATGCAGCCCATGACGGCGAGTTGCAGGCTCTCGAAGCCCGGGTAATCGCGCTGCCAGTCCGGCATGCGGGTGCGCACATAGGACTGGATGTCCTGCGCCAGTTCCTGGAACACGGTGGAGGTGGTGCGGCCGCAACCCGGGCAGGCAATCACCATCGGTGCGAAATTGCGGATGCCCATGGTCTGCAGGATTTCCTGCGCGACGATCACCTCGCGCGTGCGGTCACCGCCCGGCTCAGGCGTGAGCGAGATGCGGATCGTGTCGCCGATCCCCTCCTGCAGAAGGACGGCGAGCGCCGCCGTCGAGGCGACGATGCCCTTGGACCCCATGCCTGCTTCGGTGAGGCCCAGATGCAGCGCATAATCGCAGCGCGCCGCCAGCTTGCGGTAGACCGCGATCAGGTCCTGCACTTCGGAACACTTGGCGGAAATCAGGATCTTGTCCTTGCCAAGGCCAAGCTCCACCGCGCGCTGGGCAGAAAGCAGGCCGGACTGCACCACCGCCTCATGCATCACCTCGCGCACATCGAGGGGGCTCTGGGACTTGGCATTCTGATCCATCAGTTCGGTCAGCAGCGACTGGTCGAGCGAGCCCCAGTTGACGCCGATCCGCACCGGGCGGTCGAACTTCAAGGCCGTCTCGATCATCATGGAGAAGTTGCGGTCCTTCTTCTCCTTGAAGCCGACATTGCCGGGGTTGATGCGGTACTTGGCCAGAGCTTCCGCACAGGCGGGGTGATCGTTCAGCAGCGTGTGGCCGTTGTAGTGGAAATCCCCCACCAGCGGCACGGAGAGCCCCATGCGGTCCAGCTTCTCGCGGATATGCGGAACGGCCCGGGCCGATTCCTCGCGGTCGACCGTGATGCGCACCACCTCGGACCCGGCCCGCGCCAGCGCGGCTGTCTGCCGCGCCGTCGCCTCGGCATCGGCCGTGTCGGTGTTGGTCATGGACTGGACGACGACGGGGGCGCCGCCGCCCACCGTGACGCTGCCGACTTTGACGGGCACCGAGGCCCGGCGGTTCCTGATGGCGGAATAGGTCATGGCTGATTAACTGGCCTGCCGGCGCAACAAGGTCAAGACGAAGAGAAGGCCGGCGGACAGAACGATGGCCGGCCCCGTCACCAGATTGGCGAAGGCCGAGAGCAGAAGCCCGGCACCGACCGAGACGGCGGCAATCGCGGCGGCGATGAGCGCCATCTGCTCGGGCGTTTTCGACAAGCGCCGCGCCGCGGCGGCGGGGATGACCAGAAGGGCGGTGATGAGCAGCAGCCCGACGATCTTCATCGAGATCGCCGTCATCAGCGCGATGAGCAGCACGAAGCCCAGCTCCACCCGCCTGACGTTGATGCCTTCGGCCTCCGCCAGGTCTTCGTGAACCGAAATGGCGATGAGGTCGCGCCACAACAGGCCCAGCACCAGAAGCACCACCGCGGCGCCGACCCACACCACGCTGACATCGCGCCAGCTCACGGTGAGGATATCGCCGAACAGCAGGTCCATGTGGTCACCCGCCGCCCCCGTGACGAGGCCGATGGTGAGGACGCCAAGCGCCAGCGAACTGTGCGACAGGATGCCGAGCAGCGTATCGGTGGCGAGCAACCGCTGGGCTTTCAGCAGCATCAGGATCAGCGCCACCGCGACGCCGGTGGCCACCGCGCCCAGCGTCAGGCTGAAGCCCAGCAACATGCCGAGCCCCACGCCCAGCAGGCCCGAATGGGCCAGCGTCTCCCCGAAATAGGCCATGCGCCGCCACACGATGAAGCAGCCCACCGGCCCCGCCACCGAGGCAAGGCCAAGGCCTGCGAGCAGGGCGCGCTGGAAGAAGGGCTGGGCGATGATGTCGAGCACCGGCGTCAATGCCTGTGGCCGGGATGGTGGTGGTGGTGATCATGGCCGCAGTCATGCTCATGATCGTGGTGGTGGGTATAGGCCGCGATCATGCGCGCGGCCGAGGGGCCGAAGAGCTTGGCGAATTCCGGGTCCTGCTGCACCTTGATGGGCCCGCCCTCGCAGCACACATGGCCGTTGAGGCAGATCACATGGTCGCTCTCGGCCATCACCATGTGAAGGTCGTGGCTCACCATCAGGATGCCGCAGTGGTGGCGCTTCCTCACCTCCGAGATCAGCTCGTACATGCGCGCCTCTCCCATGAAATCGACCGCCTGCACCGGCTCGTCCAGCACCAGGAGCTCGGGCTTCCTGAGCAGCGCGCGGGCCAGGAGGGCGCGCTGCAGCTCACCGCCTGAGAGACTCGCCACATTGGCCGTCTTGAGGTGCGGAATGCCGGTCTCGGCCAGGGCCGCGTCGATCTCGTCCTCGCTGGGCCGCAGCGTGAGGGAGAGCAGCCGCCGCACATCGAGCGGCACATTGGGGGTTTGCGGAAAGCGCTGCGGCACATAGCCCACGCGAAGGCCCTTGGGCTTCACGATCTCGCCCGAGGTCAAGGGCTGGAGGCCCAGCAGGCAGCGCACCAGCGTGGACTTGCCCGCGCCATTGGGGCCGATGATGGTGACGATCTCATTGGGCCGCACATCGAGCGTCACGCGGTCGAGGATGGTGCGGCCGCCGATCACCAGGCTTGCTTCCCGCGCACTCAATATGGCGTTGGTCACCTTCAGCATCAGCTCCCTCCTCCGCCGCTGCAGGCCTGGCACAGGCCATTCAGTTCCACCACGGCGCGGCGCGGCGTGAAGCCCTGCGTGGCGGCCGCCGCTTCCAGCCTGGCGAACACATCCGGTGCATCCAGTTCAGCGACCAGCCCGCAGGCCTCGCACACCAGCATGGCGGCGGGCTGGCCCTCATGGGCATGGGTGCAGGCCACGAAGGCATTGCGGCTCTCGATCTTGTGGACAAGGCCATGCGCCTCGAGGAAATCGAGCGCGCGATAGACGGTGATGGGGGCTGGCCGCGGCCCATGCGCGGCCATGCGTTCGATGATGTCATAGGCGCCAACCGCCGTGTGGCTCTCGGCCACGCAGCCCAGCACGTCGCGGCGCTGGCCGGTCAGGCGCGAGCCCCGCCGCTCGCAGGTGCGCTCGGCGCGCGACAGGAGATCGGCGGTGCATTCGGCGTGGTTGTGGTGCGGTTCCGGAAACATACTGTTATAATATAACATGCTTGCGGCAAGTTCCAGTTCCATCCACCATGCGCCAGCGATTTTTCAGGGAGACGCCGCATGTCCGGATCCGCCAAGGCCACGGTTTTCATCGAAAACGACAAGGTGATCGTCACCGAATACCGTTTCGCGCCGGGGCAGAACACCGGCTGGCACAAGCACGGGCATGATTATGTGGTGGTTCCGCTGATGGACGGCAAGGTGCGGCTTGAAACGCCGAATGGCCCGGCCGAGGCCGAGATGAAGAAGGGCGTTCCCTATTTCCGCCAGGCCGGGGTGGAGCATGACGTGATCAACGCCAACGACACGGAATATGCCTTCATCGAAATCGAACTGAAGTAAGCAGCCGGACCATGAAGCTGCTGGTTCTCAACGCGGGCTCCTCCTCGCTCAAGTTCGCGGTGTTCGATGCCGGCCTGACGCTGCTGCTGAAGGGGCAGGTATCGGGCATCGGCTCCATGCCGCGCCTCGAGGTGGACGGCCACCCGGCCAAGGAGGTGCCGCATGTCACCACGCCTTCGGAAGGGCTGCTGGTCGCGGCGGAATGGCTCGCCGAACATGGGCATGAGCCCGCCCGCTTCAACGGCATCGGCCACCGCATCGTGCATGGCGGCACGCAATATGTGACGCCGGTGATCGTCAATGACGCGATCCAGCATGATCTGGAGGCGCTGCGCTCGCTGGCCCCGCTGCACCTGCCCTTCGGGCTCGGCGTGCTGCGCGAGATGCGCCGCGTGGCGCCCGAGGTTCCCAACATCGCCTGCTTCGACACGGCCTTCCACGCCACCCAGCCGGAACTCGCCACGCGCCTGCCCATCCCGCGCGCCTATTTCGACAAGGGCTACCGGCGCTATGGCTTCCATGGCCTGAACTACGAGCATGTGGTGGAGGCCCTGCCGCGCCTGTCGGGAAAGCCGCTGCCGCGCCGCCTGCTGGCCGCCCATCTCGGCTCGGGTGCTTCGATGTGCGCGATCTTCGATGGCAAGAGCGTTGCCACCACCATGGGCTTCTCCACCGCCGACGGGCTGGTGATGGGCACGCGCACCGGCTCCATCGACCCCGGCGTGCTGGTGGCGCTGATGCGCGACGAGCACCTCTCCCTCGACCAATTGGAAGACCTGCTCTACCGCCGGAGCGGCCTGCTCGGCCTGTCCGGCATCTCGCCCGACATGCGCGTGCTGCTGTCGAGCGACCGGACGGAGGCGATCGAGGCGGTGGATTATTACTGCTACTCGGCGGCCCGCCACGCGGCCTCGCTGGTGCCCGCACTGGGCGGGGCTGATGCCATCGTCTTCACCGGCGGCGTGGGCGAGAACGCAGGCCCGGTGCGCGCCCGCATCCTCTCCCACCTCAAATGGCTGGGCGTGCCGCAGGACCATGTCTATGTGGTGCCCGCCAACGAGGAACTCACCATCGCCCGCAACGTGCGCGAACTGGTGTAGGGCATTCCCTGTTCCGTCACCCCGGCGCAGGCCGGGGTCCAGCTTCAGGCGTGGCTATCTGAAACAAAGCTGGATTCCGGCCTTCGCCGGAATGACGGCTGAAGGGATGACTGACGGGTGAAGGGA
>JBIIGF010000155.1:0-5253 GCA_044236665.1 Aestuariivirga sp.
CTTGCTCCCGTCATCCCGGCGCGGCGGCCGGAATGACGGCCGCTATCGTTGCTAGCGCTGGCTGGTTTCCCACTGCGGATTGATCCATGGCTCCTGGTTGGAGGGCGCCAGCGGATCGCGGCCGAGGATGTGGTCGCTTGCCTTTTCACCGATCATCAGCGTTGGCGAATTGAGGTTTCCGTTGGTAACGCGTGGCATGATGGAGGAGTCGGCCACCCGCAGGCCCTCGATGCCGATGACGCGGCATTGCTCGTCCACCACCGCCATCGGGTCATTGGCGGAGCCCATGCGGCAGGTACCGCAGGGGTGATAGGCACTCTCGCAGTGTTCGCGGATATGGGCGTCGATCTCGGCATCCGACTGTACGTTCGGGCCGGGCTGGATTTCATCCGCCGCAAAGCGCTGCATGGCGGGCTGGCGGAACAATTCGCGCGTCAGGCGCACGGCTGAACGCCATTCGGGCATGTCATCGGGGTGCGAGAGATAATTGAACAGGATGCGCGGCGCCTGGCGCGGGTCCTTGCTCTTCACCCGTACGAAGCCGCGTGACTTGGAGCGCATCGGACCCACATGCACCTGGAAGCCGTGGCCGGGGAAGGCGGCCTTGCCGTCATAGCGCATGGCGGCGGGCAGGAAGTGATACTGGATGTCGGGATAGTCGACGCCCGCCGCCGAGCGGATGAAGCCGCAGGATTCGAAATGGTTGGTGGCACCAAGCCCGGTCTTGAAGAACAGCCACTCCGCGCCGATCAGGCCCTTGGAGAACCAGTTCAGCTTGGAATAGAGGGTGACTGGTTCCTTGCAGCGCACCTGGAAATAGATTTCGAGATGGTCCTGCAGGTTCTCGCCAACGCCCGGCAGCGCGTGCGTGACGTCAAGCCCGGCCGCCTTCAGCACCTCGGGCGCGCCGATGCCGGACATCTGCAGAAGCTTTGGCGAGTTGATGGTGGAGGCTGCGATGATGACCTCGCGGCGGGCCTTCACCTGGCGCATGTCGCCGCCCACGTCATATTCGACGCCCACGGCGCGCTTGCCCTCCAGCAGCACGCGGTGCGCGAAGGCATGGGTGATGAGCTTCACGTTGCCACGCTTCAGCGCCGGCTTCAGGTAGGCATTGGCGGCAGACCAGCGCACGCCATTGTGCACCGTCATTTCCATGGCGCCGAAGCCTTCCTGCTGGCGGCCGTTGTAATCCACCGTCACCGGATAGCCAGCCTCGCGGCCAGCCTCGATGAAGGCCTGATAGAGCGGGTTGGTGCGGGGGCCGCGCTTCACATGCATCGGGCCGTTGGTGCCGCGCCAGCCGTCCTCGCCGCCGTGGCTCGTCTCCATGCGCTTGAAATAGGGCAGCACATGGCGGAAGCCCCAGCCCCTGGCACCCATCTCCTCCCAGTGGTCAAAGTCCCTGGCGTGGCCCCTGACATAGACCATGCCGTTGATCGAGGAGGAGCCGCCCACCACCTTGCCGCGCGGCGTCACCAGCTTGCGGCCGCCAAGCCCCGGTTCCGGTTCCGACTCGAAGCCCCAGTTATAGAGGTTCATGTTCATCGGATAGGACAGCGCGGATGGCATCTGGATGAAGGGCCCGCGGTCGCTGCCGCCGAATTCCAGCACACAGACGCTGTTCTTGCCGTCTTCCGACAGGCGGTAGGCCATGGCGCAGCCGGCGGAGCCCGCCCCCACGATGACGAAATCGAAAGTCTCGGTCTTCATTTGCCGCGCCGTCCCTGATCAGAAAGAGTTTCAAGCGCGGCAATGCGCGCCTCCGTGTCCCGCCATGCGGCGTTGACTGTTGCCGCCACAAGGGCCTCCGCCACGAAAAGCGGTACGATGTTCGAGTCCCAGCTCGACGGCGCCTCGATGCGCAGGGGAAGGGAGTGCACGGCAAGCCTCGCGATTGGCGAAATCCACTGGTCGGTAATCAGCACGATCTTCGCGCCCTGCTGTTGGGCGGAAGCGGCAAACTCGAGCATGCGCGCGTCATACCGGCGGATATCGAAGAAGACGAGAACATCCTGCCGGCCGATATCGAGCAGATATTGCGGCCAGAAGGACTGGGTGGCAGGAACGAGGCTCACGCCCGGGCGTGCCATCTGCAGGTGGGTGACCAGATAGGCGGCGATGGCGCCGGTGATGCGCCCGCCCGCCACGTGGATCCGCCGCCTGCGGTCGGCCAGCAGGGCCACGGTGGCATCGAATGCCCGGTGGTCCATCAGCTTGAGGGAACCGGAGAGATTTTCCATTGCCGCCGTGGCGAAGCGGTTGAGGATGTGGGTGTCCGGCGCATCCGCCGCCCAGCGCTCATGCTTTGAAATCGGGTTCTGCAACTGCGCCGACAGTTCGGCCCTCAGTTCCTCCTGGAAGGCGGGAAAGCCCGAAAAGCCAAGCTTCTTGGCAAGGCGCAGCACGGAGGGCGTGGACACATCGGCCTCACGCGCGAAGTCAGTGATGCTGCCAAGCCCGGCCACCGGGTAGTTGGCGAACAGCGCCGCCATCAGCTTGCGTTCGGCCGCCGTCAGTTCGCCCGACATCAGGCGCAGTCTCTCGGCAACCGTGCTGGCCCGGTGCGGCGGCATCATGTCTCTTCCTTCTGCACGCCATCAGTGTAACGAATTTGACAGCGCAAGGGCAATCTGAAATCATTGCTTCATCAACGCAGGCCGCAGCGGAGTGTCTTTGAATGGGAGCCTTGCTCCGGGATGACGAGGAAAGCCCCTTCCTCGCCGTGAATGAACAGGGGCGCTCGCCCATCGTGCTGATCTGCGAGCATGCCTCGTGCGTGCTGCCGAAGGCGCTTGGAACGCTGGGCTTGCCCGAGGCCGAGTTGCAGCGGCACATCGCCTGGGACATCGGGGCGGAGAATGTGGCGCGGCTGTTGTCGCGCCTGATCGACGCGCCGCTGCTGCTGCAGCGTTATTCGCGCCTCGCCTATGACTGCAACCGGCCGCCCGACTCGCCCGACGCCATTCCGGAGGTGAGCGAACTGACCACCATACCCGGAAACAGGAAGCTGTCGGCTGACGACAAGCTGGCCCGGGCGCGGGAGATCTACCGCCCCTTTCATGATGGCGTCTCGCATGTGCTGGACAAGCGCGCGGCGGCGGGCATCCGCTCCATCATCGTGTCGATCCACAGTTTCACGCCGGTTTACAAGGGCAAGCCGCGCAGCGTCGAACTCGGTATCCTGCATGACCGGGATACCTCGCTGTCGTCGCGCCTGATCAAGAGCTTCCCGAATGTCGATGCGCGCCTGAACGAGCCCTATGGCCCGAAGGACGGCGTGCTCCATACGCTCAACATGCACGGCTTCACGCGCGGCCTTCAGCACGCGATGATCGAGATCCGCAATGATCTCGTCTCGGCGGAGCGCGGACAGGATGAATGGGCCCAGCGGCTTTCCGTGCCGCTGATCCAGGCCACCACCACATAATCAGGGACAGGGAGAACAGGTGATGAGCGAAGGCATGCTGAGCCTCGAACAGTTGAAGGCGGAAGTGGCGGCAGGCACCATCGACACGGTGGTGGCGGCGATGGTGGACTTGCAGGGCCGCCTCGTCGGCAAGCGCTTCCATGCCAAGTATTTCGTCGATGGCGGCTATGTGGAAACCCACGGCTGCAATTACCTGCTTGGCGTCGACATCGAGATGGAGCCTGTGCCCGGCTACAAGGCGACGAGCTGGGACAAGGGCTATGGCGATTTCGTGCTGAAGCCGGACCTGAAGACCATGCGCCGCACGCCGTGGCTGCCCGGCACGGCGCTGGTGCTGTGCGACGTTCTCGACCACCACACCCATGAGGATGTGCCACACAGCCCGCGCGCCATGCTGAAGAAGCAGCTGAAGCGCCTTGAGGCGATGAAGATGAAGGCCTACATGGCCTCCGAGCTTGAGTTCTTCCTGTTCGACGACTCTTACGAGGTTGCGAACCAGAAGGGCTACCGCAACCTCAAGACCGCGGGCTACTACATCGAGGACTACCACATCCTGCAGACCTCGAAGGAAGAGGTCTACATGCGGGCCCTGCGCAACGGGCTGGCGGGTGCGGGCATTCCGGTCGAGAACTCCAAGGGCGAGTGGGGTCCGGGCCAGGAGGAGATCAACGTCAAATACGCCGAAGCGCTGGAAATGGCCGACCGCCACGCCATCATCAAGAATGGCGCCAAGGAGATCGCCTATGGCATCGGCAAGGCCGTCTCCTTCATGGCGAAGTGGGACTATGGCATGGCGGGCAATTCCTCCCACATCCACCAGTCGCTGTGGTCGCTCGATGACAAGCCGCTGTTCCTCGACAAGCAGGGCGAGCACGGCATGTCACCCCTGATGAAGCAGTATCTGGCGGGCCAGCTGGCGCATGCCGAGGAGATCACTTATTTCCTCGCGCCCTACATCAACTCCTACAAGCGCTTCATGGCGGGCACCTTCGCGCCCACCCGCGCGGTGTGGAGCTTCGACAACCGCACGGCGGGCTTCCGCATCTGCGGGGCCGACACCAAGGCGGTGCGCGTCGAGTGCCGCATCGGCGGCGCCGACCTCAACCCCTATCTCGCCTTCGCCGCCCTCATCGCGGCGGGCCTCGACGGCATCGAGAAGAAGATGGAACTGGAGCCCGTGGTTTCGGGCGACGTTTACGATACCTCGCGCAAGCTGCGTGAAATTCCAAAGACGCTGCGTGAGGCGACGGCGAAGCTGGAGGGATCTGCCTTCCTGCGCGCTGCGCTGGGTGATGATGTGGTCGATCACTATGTCCACACCGCGAAGTGGGAGCAGTTCGAATTCGACCGCCGCATCACCGATCTCGAGCTGAAGCGCGGCTTCGAGCGGTACTAGAAGATCGTGAGGTTCTCTTTACGCTTTCCCAGAGTGGCGTCAGCCCGGCAAAGGCCGGGGTCCAGCTTCAGGCGCCCAGAGCGGGATTCCGGCCTTCGCCGGAATGACGCGGGGGAGGGTGGTAGTCCTTTCATTTAAACTTACACAAGACAGACGGCAGCAGGAGAAACGCATGGCCATCCCGAATCGCAACATCAACTACCCGACCGCCATCAAATATGGCGCGGGCCGCATCAAGGAACTGGCGGAGTTCTGCAAGGCGAACGGCATCAAGCGCCCGCTGGTGGTGACCGACAAGGGCCTTGCCGCCATGCCGATGGTGGCGGACATCATGGCGGACCTGAAGAAGGCGGGCCTCAAGGCCGCACTCTATGCCGATGTGCGCCCCAACCCGGTGGAAGAGAACATCCTCGCCGGCTGCAAGGTG
>JBIIGF010000156.1:0-5250 GCA_044236665.1 Aestuariivirga sp.
ATGAGCAGAGATAGCTGGACTAAGCTGGTTTGAAACTGCCTGGAATGAAACCACTGCGACTTGAGTGATTTTTCGGCCTGGCTCCTCGGCATCAGGTTTAAGTGGGATCGGCTGCAAGTCGTCTTTGGCGTCTCGTGCGTCCATCAGGCAGTCATGGTTGGAAAGAATAGACCACCGCGTCGGTGGGCCTTGAGATGCTCTCGCCTATGACAGGCTTCGAGTTTGGGGTGATGATCGATAGATAAGCCACCGAGCTCTTTTTCTTCTTGTGCTTGACCACGTCCATATCCCTATGGCGGATGAGCTTCAGGCCGCTCGGCCTGAGAAGGACATTCATCCCTAATGCGAAGACGTCGAGGATTTCCCGAGTTAGAGCGACGCCGCTGGTAGAGAGCCTTTCTCGGCCAAGCTGTTTCGTCTGCGCACGAACCCACCCTCTGTTCTTGGGTGCTGAAACAAGGACGGGGATTGTCCCTCCTTCTGACTGGAGGGAAGGGAGAGGGGCGGGTGAGAAAGCCTCTCTATTGAGCTTCCGTGAGCACCTTGCGAACAACAATCAGATGCTTTGCACCGGCAGAGGAGCTGAGTTTCTTCCTCTCGCCCGGATCGGCGATGTAATCATCCAGAGTTGACGCCGTGATTGAACGGACGTCCATCATTCCGAAGAAGGGAAGAATGTCAGCTTCGAGCCTCTTGTTGTCTTCGGTGTTGACCCGTTCATCTCTTTGCCCAGTGGCAACAAGTGTTTCCTGCTGGCGGACCAGATGCTGGGCACAAGCATGGAAGGTATCGGCATGTACGCTGATAACCAGCCGCAGATTGATCCTGATGGTGTCATGGAGCGATTTGGCAAGCCCTGTGGCCTGCTTTCTATCCACGGTACCCGCGCTCTTGTGCACATACGTCCGATCCTCAAATATGCGGACCTGCGAAGAACTCGAAGCGGGATTACGGAAGAGATGCGGGGATTTGGGCTACCCAGCCACAGTCTGGAGATCGAATGGCGTGGTTCTGCCTATCGAGTATGTAGGGTATGAAAACCCGCCGCCACACGCAACCGATCAACCGATATTCGGATTTCGCTAAGTAACTGATATAATGAAAGAAGTGGTGCCCGGGACCGGAATCGAACCAGTGACACGCGGATTTTCAATCCGCTGCTCTACCAACTGAGCTACCCGGGCACAGAATGAGTGGCGGGTGTATATGAGATCGGCGCGGCGCTTGCAAGCAGAACATTCCATCCGGCACGGCAAGGGAAACTCTCGTGAGATCATATGCCTACCGCAGTTGCGAATAGATTCCTGACCTCTCCCTGCGAAAGTCCAATTAAAGCACGGGAGGCTTTTCGATAAGACACTCACCCAAGGAGGGGGGTGCATGGGAGTGGCAGTCCCCGTCCTCGCAACTTCGCGGTGCCAGAAGGTGCTGCGGTCCAAAGGGGAGACACGATGTCAGACGCAACAATCCAGGGCAACGCGCGGTCGCGGCCCATGTCCGCCGAGGAGAAGAAGGTTATCCTTGCTTCGTCCGCCGGCACCATTTTCGAGTGGTACGATTTCTATCTCTACGGTTCGCTGGCGGCCATCATCGGTGCCCAGTTCTTCACGGCCTTCCCGGAAGCCACGCGCAACGTCTTCGCGCTTCTGGCCTTCGCGGCCGGCTTCATCGTGCGCCCGCTCGGTGCGCTGTTCTTCGGCATGCTGGGTGACCTCGTCGGCCGCAAGTACACCTTCCTCATGACCATCCTGATCATGGGTATCTCGACCTTCCTCGTCGGCCTGCTGCCCAACTACAACACCTGGGGTGCCGCAGCGCCGATCATCCTGATCATCCTGCGCATGGCGCAGGGCCTGGCACTCGGCGGTGAATATGGCGGCGCGGCGATCTACGTCGCCGAACACGCCCCCGCCAACCGGCGCGGCTACTACACCTCCTTCATCCAGACCACGGCAACCCTCGGCCTGCTCTTGTCACTGATCGTCATCCTGATGGTCCAGGGCTATGTGAACGGCCATTATCCCGAAACCGCCGTGCTCGATGCGGCCGGTGTGGCGATGACCAATCCCGACGGCAGCCCGATGATGATCAAGGCCTTCAATGCCTGGGGCTGGCGCATTCCCTTCCTCGGCTCGATCTTCCTGCTGCTGATCTCGCTCTACATCCGCCTGCAGATGAACGAATCCCCGGCCTTCAAGAAGATGAAGGAAGAGGGCTCGGCTTCCAAGGCGCCGCTGCGCGAAGCCTTCGGCAACTGGCGCAATGGCAAGATCGCGCTGATCGCCCTTCTGGGCCTCGTCGCCGGTCAGGCCGTTGTCTGGTACACCGGCCAGTTCTACGCGCTGTTCTTCCTGCAGAACGTCATCAAGCTCGACAGCTTCACCGCGAACGTGCTGGTGGCCTGGTCGCTGATCCTCGGCACCGCCGGCTTCCTGTTCTTCGGCTCGCTGTCGGACCGCATCGGCCGCAAGCCGATCATCCTCGCGGGCTGCCTGATCGCGGCTGTGAGCTACATGTGGGTGTTCAACACCCTCACCAAGGTTGCCAACCCGGCGCTCTACGCCGCGCAGCAGACCAAGGTGGTGGTCACCGCCGACCCGGCTGACTGCTCGTTCCAGTTCAACCCGACGGGCACGCTCAAGTTCACCAACTCCTGCGACGTGGCCAAGGCCCAGCTGCAGCGGACCTCGGTGAACTATGAAACGGTCCCTGGCCCGGCTGGCAGCGTTGCCGAGATCAAGGTCGGCGACACGCTCATCCCGTCCTACAATGCCGCCGCCAATGCCGCCGCCGTCAAGGCCGCGACCGAAGCGCTGGCAACGGCCAAGTCCGGCACCGACCAGGCTGCGATCGATGCAGCCCAGGCCGCGCTCGACAAGGAGAAGGCTGTGAAGAGCGGTTTCGAGAAGTCGCTCAACGAAGCCCTCAAGGCAGCTGGCTATCCGCTGGTCGCCTCGGACAACACCACGGTTGCCAAGGCTTCCAACTTCTTCGACATCTTCACGTCGCAGAAGCTCGCCATCGTCGCCATCCTCACCTACCTCATCATCCTCGTGACGATGGTGTACGGCCCGATCGCGGCGATGCTGGTTGAACTCTATCCGACCCGCATCCGCTACTCTGGCCTGTCGCTGCCCTACCATATCGGCAACGGCTGGTTCGGTGGCCTGATGCCCGCCACGGCCTTCGCGATCTCCGCCCAGTCCGGCAACATCTACGCCGGCCTCTGGTACGCGATCGTCATCGCCCTGATGACGGTGGTGATCGGCGCGATCTTCGTGCCGGGCGGCACCCAGAAGAAGGACATCTTCGCCGACGATATGCGGCGCTGATCAAGACCACGCTCACGACGCGCGGCGGGCCGGGGTTTCCCCGGCCCGCTTGCGTTTCAGGAGCGCCTTGTCCTTGAATAGGCCTGCCAGGCCAGCCAGAACACGGCCACGATCACCGCATTGACGAACAGTCCCGTGACGGTGGCCTGCAAGAGGGAAACATCGCTTCGTGGCATGGTGGCCGGAATGATCACGGCAACGAACACCACGCCAGCCACCAGCGGCAGCAGAACGCCGGTCTGCTGCCGGGTGCGTTCGGTTGTATAGATAAGGCCGGCGAGCAGGCCGAGGCGGAAGATATCGGTGAACTGCGCCACCATCAGCGCGGAAATGTCCATGTGCGGGGTTCCTGTTGCTTTGTCAGGTTTTAACAATCCCCCTGCCAAACACAATATGGGCCTCCCGGCGCTGTCTGACTAAGGTCGGTGTTCCGCCCGGCAGAAGGCTGTGATGAAATATGCGCCATGCGGATCGCCCTCATCTCCGACATCCATGCCAATTTGCCGGCACTTGAGGCCTGCCTTGCGGCCATTGATCGGTTACAGGTGGAGAAGCTGGCCCTGCTTGGCGATTTCGTTGGCTATGGGCCTGATCCGGAAGCCGTCATTAACCGGGTGCGCGCGTTGGCTGAGGCCGGAGCCATTGTGGTTCTCGGCAATCATGACATGGCCGTCCTCAAGCCCACACGGGACATGAATGCAGCGGCCTCGCAGGCCATTGCCTGGACGCGCGGCCAGCTGAGCGAGGCGTCGAAATCCTTTCTCGCCGCGCTGCCGTTCGAGGTCCGGTCGGGCGATGTGCTCTATGTTCATGCCGAAGCCTCCGACCCTGCCGCCTGGCATTATGTCACGGACGCCGAAACCGCCCGTGCCAGCCTTGCGGGCTCTGACGCCATGCTGACCTTCTGCGGCCATGTGCATGTTCCCGCCGTCTATTGCCTGTCGGCCACCGGCAAGATGATCAGCCACGCGCCGGTGCAGGATGTGGCGATGCCGCTGCTCGCGCACCGCAGGTGGCTGGCTGTCCTGGGTGCGGCCGGCCAGCCGCGCGATGGCAACCCCGCTGCATCCTTCGCTGTTCATGACACGGCAGAGCGAAGCCTGACCTATCGCCGCGCGCCTTATGACGTCGACAGCGTCGCGCAGCGCATCCGAGCCCTGGGCCTGCCCGACTCGCTTGCCGCAAGGCTGTTGGAGGGGCGCTAGATGGTCAAGGCCAAGCTCGAGACCGGAACCGTCATTGATGGCTTCAGCATCGACGCGCTGACCCATACTGGTGGCATGGCGCATCTGTGGAGCGTGACGCGGCAGGCCGACGGCGCACAATTCCTGATGAAGACTCCGGTCATCTATGAAGGCGAAGACCCCGCCGCCATCGTCAGCTTCGAGATGGAGCAGATGATCATGCCGCGCCTCAAGGGGCTGCATGCGCCGCGCCACATCGCGAATGGCGACTTCGCGGTGCAGCCCTATATCGTGATGGAGCGTCTTCCCGGCGAAACGCTGCTGCCGCAACTCAAGAACCTGCCCCTGCCGGTGGAGAAGGTGGCCGAACTCGGCGCCCGCATTGCCGATGCGCTGGTGGCCCTTCATGCGCAGGGTGCCGTGCATCTTGATCTCAAGCCCTCCAACATCATGTTCCGGCCCTCGGGTGAGGCGGTGCTGGTGGACTATGGCCTTGCCCATCACCGCGAATTGCCGGACCTGCTGCAGGAGGAGTTCCGCCTGCCCTATGGCACGGCACCCTATATGGCGCCGGAACAGGTAATGGGCATCCGCAGCGATCCCAGAAGCGACATCTTCTCGCTCGGCTGCCTTCTCTATTTCTTCGCCACGGGCACGCGGCCATTCGGCGACCCGCTGAAGCTGAAGGGCCTGAAGCAGCGGCTGTGGCGCGATCCGGTGCCGCCGCGCAAGCT
>JBIIGF010000157.1:0-5239 GCA_044236665.1 Aestuariivirga sp.
ATCATCGCCCTGCTGGCGATTGCGGCCGTTTGGTTTTTCGGCATCCGCACCAGCGATGACGTGACAAGCCCCGGCACCACCTCCAACACCACCACCAAGACGAACCCCCCGGAGGCGGCAGCACCACCCCCAGAGACCGGGACCGGCGGCAGCACCACAGCCCCCACACCGACGCCGGCACCTGCACCCCCGCCGGTCACGCCCTGACAGGGCGTGAGTGGCGGAGCTGATGCCCCAAAAATTTTGCTCTGCCGCAAAGCCCACCGCCCGTCACCCCCGGCCTTGGCCGGATTGACGGGCGGTGGAGGGGAACGGATCAGGTGCCTTCAGCGGGCGGAACCTCGGGATACACGCTCTTCAGCACGGCATGGAAATGCTGTGTCACCACATCGTGGCAGTTGCAGGCCCGGGCACGGAGGCGGGCCTCGTCCTTCACCAGAAGGTGGCCCCGCCGGACGCCAAGCGTGCCATCCTGCTTGAAGGTTCCGATCACGCGGCTGATATAGCTGCGCCCCACGCCCAGCATGGCAGCCAGCCGCTCCTGTGTCAGCGGCACATCGCGCGCGCCGGTGCGCTCGATCACGGCGATGATCCACTTCGCCGTGCGTTGTTCGATGCTGTGCGCCGCATTGCAGGCGGCCGTCTGGAACATCTGCGCCACCAGGCAGTCTGCGTAACGGGCGAACAGCTTCTCAATGGCGCGGGACTGCCGCTTGCAATCATCGAGCACCGGAAGCGGCAATGCGAGGAGATCGCCGCCCGTCTGAATGACCATCCGCGCGAAGGATGGCAGGCTGCCGTCACTCACGATGCCGCCCACCGCCCCTTCCCGGCCGACCAGAAGGGCCTCCACCGCACCGCCCTCTTGGGTCGGGACCAGAAAGGAGACAACGGTGCGGTAACAGGGAAAATAGGCAGTCTGCACGATCTGCCCTGGTTCGTAGAGCACGGTTCCGGCGGCGGCCTGAACGGCGCGCAAATGCGGCCGGATCATCTCGAGGTCGGCACCGCGCAATGCGGAGAGCAGGTTGTTGCCTGCGAGAAGCGATCCGACCAGGGAGGGGGAGTTGTCTTGCGCGGCCATGAAACCCCGATATCTGCAGTGACAGGTCATCTCCACCGGTCGTGCACTGGGTAGCACGCAAGGGATGGAACCTGTGCGAAACGCCACCACCGGAGGATTGTTCCGGGTGCCACGCCTCGACCCTCGCCCGGAGCCTCGTATAGCGTCTAGTCTGGCGTGAACGGCCATTGAGTCGTTCAAGAGGACATGATGCCGAAATTCGCCGCCAACCTGTCGATGATGTTCACTGAATGGGCCTTCCTTGACCGCTTCGCCGCCGCCGCAGACCAGGGTTTCGAGGCCGTGGAGTTCCTGTTTCCCTATGCCTTCGCACCCGAACAGATTGCCGCGCGGCTTCAGGCAACAGGCCTGACGCAGGCGCTGTTCAACCTTCCCCCCGGCGATTGGGAAGCGGGCGAGCGCGGCCTTGCCTGCCGTGCCGGGCGCGAAGCGGAATTTCGCACCGCGCTGGAGGCGGCCCGCCCCTATGCCGAGGCAACTGGCGTGCGGCGGCTGCACCTGATGAGCGGCCACGGCAACCGCCATGACCCTGCAGCGGTGGCGGCCTACGAACACTCCGTCCGCCTCGCCTGCGAGGCCTTCGCACCCCTTGGCATCGACATTCTGATCGAGCCCATAAACGGGCGCGACATGCCGGGTTACTTTCTCAACGACTTTTCGTTTGCAGCCGACTTGATCAGCAGGCTGTCACTGCCCAATCTCCGGCTCCAGTACGATATCTACCACCGCCAGATCCTGCATGGCGACGTGCTGAAGAGCCTTGAGGCGCTGATGCCGGTGATCGGCCATGTGCAGACCGCATCTGTTCCGATGCGCAATGAACCGGGCACGGGCGAACTGGACGACCAGCGCATCTTCCGCCACCTCGACCAGCTCGAATATCAGGGCTATGTCGGTTGCGAATACCGCCCGGCAGGCCACACGCTGGATGGCCTCGGCTGGTTCAGGCCCGCCTGAGCGTCAGTTCACCCGGGTGTGGACGGCAGCCGTCGCGACGAGTTCATCGAGAAGCGCCATGGTGGCAAAGCCCGAACTGATGAAGGGATCAAGCACCGCGCGCTCATGATACTTGAGCAGCAGGCCCGGATTGACCTTCGACAGGTCGACATGCCCCATGGTCCAGTTGCAGAACTTGCGCTCGCGGATTTCCTCGAACACCAGAATGCGCACATTGGCATGGCGCTGGTCGCGGACGATGGCATTGTAGAGTTCGCACACTTCGTCGCGCGCGCCCTCGAGCACCTGAATGAACACATCCCCGCTGTAACACAGGATGCCAGTGATGCCGTGAGCGGGATTGTTGATGCGGGATTTCTCGAGGATGTCCTCGATCATGGGAGGCGTCAGCGCGGACGCGGCGCGGCTTGCATAGACACAGCGAACGATCATTGAGGCTTCAGCCCTTCATGTTGACGAGAGACAGGAATTCACGGCGCAGCGAGGCGTTCTTGAGGAAGGCGCCGCGCATCACGCTGTTGACCATCTTGGTGGCGTTATCCTTCACGCCGCGCCAGTGCATGCAGAAGTGATCTGCCTCCATGACGACGGCAAGGCCATCGGGCGCCACCTTGTTCATCAGGAGATCAGCAACCTGGGTGATCGCCTCCTCCTGGATCTGCGGGCGCGACATGATCCATTCGGCAAGGCGCGAATACTTGGAAAGCCCGATAAGGTTGGAATGCTCGTTGGGCAGGATGCCGATCCACAGGCGGCCCATGATCGGGCAGAAATGGTGGCTGCAGGCGCTGCGCACCGTGATCGGCCCCACGATCATCAACTCGTTCAGGTTTTCCGCATTGGGAAACTCGGTGACAGGCGGCGCGACAACATAGCGGCCGCGGAACACTTCGTTCAGATACATCTTGGCCACCCGCCGCGACGTGTCCTGGGTATTGTGGTCATGCGTCACGTCGATGACGAGGCTTTCGAGCACGCCCTGCATCTTGCCGGCCACTTCCTCGAGCAGGGCCTCCATCTCGCCCGGCTCAATGAAGGCGGAGATGTTGTCATTGGCGTGGTAACGCCGCTTGGCCTTCTCGATGCGGGCGCGGATGCGGGCCGAGACGGGCTCGGACTTGTCATCACGCGAACCCGCCGGTGTGTCATTCATATCGATGGCTTCCATATATTAGCAGCAATAACCCTAGCAGCCTCGCGCTGCCTATACAACCAAACGAAAGATGTCACCGCGCGGATCATCTGCCGATCTGCCTTGCGCTAGTCGTAGCCCGTCATTTCCACATAGCCGCGGCCGGGGTGGGTGCCCTCGAGCCGCACCGGGCCTTCCCAGTAGGAAATGCGCGTATCCATCCAGGCGGCCTCGTTCAGCGCGCGGGTTGTGACATCGATCCCCTTGGCGGGAAGCGAGACACGCCAGCGCACCGGCACGCGGTGGCCCTTGGCATCGCCCCATTGCAGCGGCGTGACGCGGAGCGCCCCGGGCGGCTGCGGTTCGGGCCGCCCATCGGCATTGATCCAGGTCGCGGAGGTATAGCCTTCGCCATCATCCCTCAGGCGAAAGCCCATCAGCTTTTCACCCGATGCGAAATGGAAGGAAAACCAGTCCCAGCCCGTCTGCCCGGCACTCAGGGGTTGCGAGGACCATTCATGATCGAACCATGCCTGGCCTGACACGCTGATGCGCCGGCCCTCGATGGTGATGATGCCGCTCACCCTGTAGAAGGGCTGCGAGTAATAATAGCTCGCCTGCCCCTCGGCCGACTTCACCGAATAGCCCTTCTCGCCCTGCATCACGAGCGGGCCCGTCGCATCAAGTTTCAGCGCGTAGGAAAACCCCTCGCCTGCTGCGCTGACATCAAGCGCCGACATCTCATCACCGCCCACCGCGCGGCTTGTCATGTGCCAGTCATCAATGCTCGCGGCGAAGGGCGAGACCGTAACCCCTGCCTGCCCGATGCCGCCGCGCGCGAAACGCTCCGCCGACAAATGCATCTTGGCGCTGGTGAGCGCTGCATGGCCCATCCACACCTGCGGGTCCTGCCAGCCCTGCCGTTCGCCCGGCGCCAGCGCGGAACGAAACAGCGTCCACTGCGCGCCATAGTCCAATCCATCCTCGCCTTCGAGATTGGCGGTCAGATACCACCACTCGATGCGGTAATCAGGATGTGCGCCATGATCGCGCGGGAAGCTGAGCTCAACACCCCGCCGCGGCAGCGCGAAGCCCGTGGCATCGCTGCCCAGCCCCGCAAAGCCCTGCGCCAGTGCCGGCACCGCCATCAGCAGCATGAGGAGCAGAACCCTAACGCTCATCAGCAAACACCTTCAGCAATCGCGCCGGCGCCAGCCGCATGAGATGCAGCGCCGGCAGCAGTGAAGCGAGAATGGCGCTCAGCACCGCGAGCACGAACAGCCTGAGCCATTCGAGCGGGAAGACATGCATCGGCAGCCGCCAGCCGAAGGCTTCGACGTTGATGACGGCGAGCAGAAGCCAGGCCAGCGCCAGCCCCACCGGAATGGCAGCCATGAAGGTGAAGACGGCGAGCGCCACGCTGCGGAGGACTTCAAGCCCTGCGAGCTGGCGGAGCGTCAGGCCCATGGCCCAGGCAGGCGCGAGTTGCGAGATGCGCATGCCTGCCAAAGTCAGAAGGCTGGCGAAGATGGCCAATGCCGCCACGCCGAGCGTCAGCACATTGAGGGCCGCCGTCACCGCGAAGGTGCGCTCGAAGATGCGGAGCGAGAAGGCCTTCACCGCCGCCTGGTCGATCACGCTTGTACCCGGCAGGGAAAAGGCTGCGCGGAGATCGGCAGCAAGCTGCGGCACGGCCTGCGGTGCCACCCGCACCGCATAGCGGAGCCGGCTGGCCTCCGGGTAGAGCGCATCGAGCAGGCGGCTGTCGATGAGGATCTGTCCCTTCGGGTTGCCGTAGTCCGAGAAGATCCCCGCAATGGCAATCAGGCGACCACCTGCCAGCGTGACCTCATCGCCAATGCCGAGCCCGCTGCGCCGGGCCAGTTGCTCATTGGCAAGGGCGCCCTCGCCTTTCGCAACGCGGTCCCACACATCGGGTTCGGCGGCGAGAAGCGGCCAGTGATCCCGGTATGTGGCGTGATCGGCTACACCATAGATCTGCACCGGCTCACCGCGGAGTTCCGCATCGACATGCCAGATCGGAAGCACCGCATCACTGCGGGCTT
>JBIIGF010000158.1:0-5204 GCA_044236665.1 Aestuariivirga sp.
AACATGGCGCAAAGATGCCGCGCCATCGATCAGGCTTCATTGACTGTGATCAAGCGCCGCGGCGGCGTTCGCGGCGGGCGGCACCGGCTGCGGCGGCGTCATGGCCCTTGGCCAGTTCGGACACCGCACCGAGCGTCTGCTCAATCAGTTCAACCGACGGGCGCTGGCCCTTGGTGTAGCTCTCCAGCGACTTGCGCATGGAAGCGAGATGTTCCGGGCTGGTGCCACAGCAGCCACCGATGATCTTCGCCCCGGCATCAAGCGCGATACGCGCGTAATCCGCCATCAGTTCCGGCGTGCCGGTATAGTGGATATGGCCATCGACATATTGCGGAATGCCGCAGTTTCCCTTGGCGACAACGGCGGCATCGGGCCTTGCCTCCGAGATACCGAGCACGGTGGCAACGAGTTCGGACGCACCCACGCCGCAATTGGCGCCGATCGCCACGGGCTGGGTGGGAAGTGCCGCCGTGATGGCGCCGAAGGCCTTGGGCGTGATCCCCATCATGGTGCGACCGTTGGTGTCGAAGCTCATGGTGGTGACGATGGGAAGGCCGGCCTGCGCCGCGCCCTCGACCGCAGCCTTCAACTCCTCCTCGGAGGACATGGTCTCGATCCAGATCACATCGACGCCACCTTCCTTGAGGGCCAGTGCCTGTTCGGCAAATGCCTTCACTGCCTCCGCATGGCTCATGGACCCGACCGGCTCCATGATTTCGCCCGTCGGGCCGACGGAGCCGCCGACGTAGACGGGGCGGCCTGCCGAATCGGCCTCGGCGCGAGCATTCTTCGCGGCGGCAATGTTGATCTCGCGCACCTGATCCTGGGCATTGTGCAGTTTGAGGCGGTGGCGGTTGCCGCCGAAGGAATTGGTGAGGACGATGTCCGCACCAGCCTCGATGAAGCGGCGGTGCAGCGAGCGCACCCGGTCCGGATGCTCGAAATTCCACATTTCCGGGGCATCGCCCGAAACGAGGCCCATCTGGAAATAGTTGGTGCCGGTGGCGCCATCGGCCAGAAGCCACGGGCGAGTGGCAAGCGCTTCGGTGAAGGACGGGCGGGTCATGGCGGACTCCTCAAAGGCTCAGGAAACGATATAAAGACTTCTTTATATCGTTATTCTCCCGCTTGCCAAGAGGCAAACGCGTCCGGCGACAGAAGCAGCGACAGACGTTCATTCACCGGCCAGGCGCCGGGGCGCTCGCCGCAGGCCTTCAGCTTTCGGAGGCTCAGGGCAAGGTCTGCAATGTCGGCCCGGCCGAGCCGCGGCGCGCGATGGAGTTTCGCCGCATCCGGCTTGCCATGGGCGCATAGGATCGAAACCCCTTCATCAAGCCGCGGCGCCAGCGCCTCGGCACTCTCAAGATAGGATCCCACGTCGGAATTGGCGATGTGGGCATAAAGCTTGCCGGGATAGACGAAATCCGCCGCGAACAGGATGTTGGCCCCAGCGTCGAAGAGCGACACCGAGTCCGGTGAATGGCCCGGCGTGTGGAGGAGTTCGAGCACCCTGCCCCCGAGGTCGATCCGCGTGCCAACCGGCAGCCACTGGCTGATCCTTACGGGCGTCCACGTCATCCCTTCCCACCAGCCGACGTAGAGATCATTGGTCGGCATCAGCCAGCCGTCCCTGTCGCAGGCGCGCAGCACGGGAAGGTCAGGAATGGCGACGTGGCTGAAGCGGCTGAGGCAGCCTGTATGGTCGAAATGCATGTGCGAGGGCAGCGCCGTCACCGGAAGCGTGGTGAGTTTGCGCACCACGGCCGAGATATCGCGCACACCAGGACCCGTGTCGAACAGCAGGGCGCGCCGCTTTCCGAGGATCAGATAGTTCCAGTTGATCTGGTAGAAGCGCGGCTCGCCTATGGCGATGATGCCGGGCGCCACCGCCTCGATGGCGAACCAGTCATCGAACCAGCGCACGCCCGGTGCCAGCATCAGGCGGACGCCGCCCCGTAGAACAGGGTAGAGACATGCTGAGCCTCCGCGAAGAACAGCCAGCGTTCGACGGCGGCCGCGAACAGCGCCAGCGCCGCCGCGAGGATCGCAGCATAGGGAACAAGCAGCGACAGCAGCAGAAACGCGATGGCAAACAGCAGCGCGAAGACCACGAGGCCGCGCAGACGCGTTGCGTGGCGGCGCGCCACCACATAGCCCATCTCCTTCTGCACATAGTTCACCGAACTGTGCGGCAACTCCCACTGCCGTACCTCGCCAATGCGCCCGAGCCCCGTAGCATCGCCCATCGTGTGGCTGCGGGGCGCCGTGTCGATATGCTTCCAATAGGTCATCTTGAGCCCGATGGTGATGACCAGCAGCATGCTGGACATGCCGATCAGGAAACTGGGGAAGTTGCCGAACACCGAGGTGATGGCGGCCAGCAGTGCGGCCCCTGTGGCAAGCGCGAAGAACACATAGACCGGCACGGTAACCGGCGTGTTCCAGGCGCGGATGGTCGTCAGTGTCGAGTAGATCTTGCCGGTGCACACCACGGTGAAGATCGCCAGCGCGGCCGTGAGGATTCCCAGCGGCGCAATCAACTGCGGCGCGTCAATGAGGCCGGACCAGACGAGCCCGAAGGCCAGCGCCGGTGGATAGGTCAGTGTGGCGGCCACACCCTCTCGCGACAGCCAGGAGGTACGCCATTGTGACAGGGCACGCCACGCCCGCTCCGGGTGGCCCAAGTGGAATGTCGATGACAAGAGGCCGATAGTGATGAGCCCCAGTGCGATGAACATCGCCACGATCCCGAAGACCACGCTCGAAGCCTGGCCGTGGTTGAAGCCGACAAGCCCCAGAAGCGCCAAGAGACCATAGCCCGCGCCCGACGCGGTGGTGAACAGAATGACGGAATAAGCGGGATGCATCAGCGCTAGCCTTCAAGCTTGCTGGAATTGTCGATATCCTGCGCCAAAGGGGCCTTCTTTCCAGACAGCACCTTGTCCGCCCAGGCAAAGAGGCGGTCGAAGGCCGAGCCATCGGGCTTCGGCAGGGCCTCCGGCCGTGCCGTCGTCGCATCGCGGCGCGGCCGGGGTGGCAGGTATTTGTTGACGGGTTTGTAGCCCATCTCCGGCAGCAGGTCATAACCGCCGCGTTCGGCAACGAGTTTCGATACCTTGGAGTTCGCATCGCCCAAATCGCCGAAGTGGCGCGCACCCGTGGGGCAGGCCTTCACGCAGGCGGGTTGGCGGTCCTCCTCCACGAGATTCTCATTATAAATCCTGTCCACGCACAGCGTGCACTTCTTCATCACGCCGTGCGACTGGTCATACTCTCGCGCGCCATAGGGGCAGGCCCAGGAACAGAGCTTGCAGCCGATGCAGGTTTCGGGGTTCACCAGCACGATGCCGTCTTCGGCGCGCTTGTAGCTCGCCCCCGTCGGGCAGACGGTGACGCAGGCTGGCGTCTCACAGTGCAGGCACGAGCGCGGGAAATGCACGATGCGCGAGTCCGCCTGCCCGGGTTCCTTCACCTCATAGCCGTGTACCCGGTTCAGCCACACGCCCGACGGATCGGAGCCATAGGGATTTTCGTCGGTAAGCGGTGCTGAATAGCCCTGCGTGTTCCATTCCTTACAGGAGGTGGCGCAGGCCTGGCAGCCGACGCAGGTGTCGAGGTCGATGACGAGGCCAAGCTTCTTGCCAGAAGGCTGCGGAAGCGATGTCATGCTTTGGCTCCCGCCAGTGACTTGAGCGTTGCAAATTGCGGTTCGCTCAACTCCGTCTGGTCTGCCGCCTTCTCGACGCGGACCCGCAAGTCGTACCAGGCGGCCTGCCCGGTCACCGGATCGCTGTTGGAATAACGGTAGCCACCCTCGCGCTCCGGCAGGAGTTCAGAGATCAGGTGATTGAGCAGGAAACCCTCACGCGCCTCATTGGCATTGGGTGCGAGGTTCCACGCGCCCGAGCGCTTGCCGATGGCGTTCCATGTCCACACGGTATCCGGGTTCACGCCGTCCATCAGTTTCACCTGCGCCTTTATCCTTCCATGATGCGAGGTGACGTTGACCCAGTCACCATCCGCTATGTTGAGCTTCGCCGCCATCTCGCGCGCCATGTAAAGCCAGTTGCGCCCGAGGATCTGGCGGAGCCAGGCGTTCTGAGAGCCCCAGGAATGATACATCGCCATCGGCCGCTGGGTGACTGCATGCATGGGGAAATCGCTCTCCGGCACCATGTCCCCCTCGAAGGGAGGATACCAGAAGGGCAGCGGGTCGAAATAGCTCTCGATGCGCTTGCGATGATCCGTAGGCGGAAGAACCTTGCCATGACCGCGCGCTGCGAGGCGAAACTTCTGCAGGGGCTCGGAATAAAGTTGATGGATCACCGGCTCCGGCTTGCCGATGAAGCCGAAGAACGTTGCCCAGTCGAGATAGGCCCAGTTCACATGGCGGTAATACTTCATGTGGTCGGGCAGTTCGTAGAACCAGTGGCAACCATTTTCGATATAGCGCTGCAACTGGTCGGGATTCGGCGTACCACGCCCCTGCGAGCGGCCATTGGGCCCGCGGAAGCCCGCCAGCGGGCCGATGCCAGGTGCGCGCTCATGGTTGACCAGATAATCCGGGTAACCACCGGGGAACTTGGGCGTCCCATCGGTGCGTGTCATACCGGGAAGGCCAAGCCTGGTGCCAAGGTCGAGCAGCACGGTCTGGAAGGCACGCACGTCGCGCTCGGGTTCCACCACCGGCTGGCGGATCGAATCCGCCGGGCCATCCGCCTCGGAGATCGGGCGGTCCAGCAGCGAGATGCAGTCCCAGCGTTCGAGATAGGTCGTGTCCGGCAGGATGAGATCGGCGTAATGCACCATCTCGGAGGCATAGGCGTCCGAATAGATGATCTTCGGAATGGTGTAGCTGCCGTCAGCTTCTTTCTGTGTCAGATACTTGATCGTGTCGGGCACGTTCATGGCTGAGTTCCAGCTCATGTTGGCCATGTACATGAACAGCACATCGATGCCGTAGGGGTCCTTCTTTGCGGCATTGGTGATGACCATGTGCATCATGCCATGGGCGGCCAGCGGCGCATCCCAGCTGTAGGCCTTGTCGAGGCGCTGTGGCGTACCATGCTCATCCACCAGCAAGTCCTCGGGCGCCGTGACGAAACCGAGCGGAGGGCCGGGCAGCGGCGTGTTGGGCTTCACTTGACCCGGCTTGCCGGCAGGCTTCACGCCGGGCGGCGGCGGCTTGGGGAATGGCGGCTTGT
>JBIIGF010000159.1:0-5202 GCA_044236665.1 Aestuariivirga sp.
GCGATGATAAGTGTCGATATAGTTGAGCCCGATGGCGGTGTGGCGCACGCGCACCTGGCCGGGGCCCGGCTTCGTGACCGCCGCCTCGACGAGCCTCATCACATCCGGTGCGCCGGTTTCGGTGATCTGGATTGCTTTCATGCTTGCACCTCCTGGCAGCGCGCGGCATCTTGCCGGGCGTTCTGCAAACCTATCCTGTCCGTTGGTGCCTCATCATGACATATGCCGTCAATCCCGCCATCCACAGGATCGAATCGCCGCCCATCATGGAAGCGCAAAGCTGGGTCCGCCCCGGCCTCCGGAACCGCAAGCTGCTCAATCTGTGCCAAGCGGTGCCGAGTTGGAAATGCGCCGATGAACTGGATGCGGAGGCGGCCCGCCTCGCCCATCAGCCGGGCATCAGCCTCTATACCGATATCTATGGCATCGCCGAATTGCGCGAGGCCATCGCCGCACATCTTTCGGCCGATTATAATGGCAAGGTCGGGCCTGAAAACGTGGCCGTCACCGCGGGCTGCAACCAGGCATTCGCCGCCGCACTGATGTCGATTGCCAAGGCTGGCGACAATGTGATCGTGCCGACGCCCTATTTCTTCAACCACACCATGTGGCTTGGCATGCTGAGCGTCGAGGCGCGCTTCATTCCCGCCGTTGCGCCGGGACTTTCACACCCGCGGCCGGAAGACGCCGCGAAACTGATCGACGCCGGCACCCGCGCCATCGTGCTGTGCTCGCCCAACAACCCGACCGGCGCCATCTATCCGCCGGAGGTGATCCAGGGCTTCTTCGAACTGGCCCGAAGCCGCGGCATCGCGCTGGTCATCGACGAGACCTACAAGGATTTCCGTGCCGGACCCGCGCCGGCCCACAACATCTTCGCAACACCTGGCTGGGAGGATGCCTTCATCCATCTCTACAGCTTCTCCAAGGCCTATGCGATGACCGGCTACCGGGTTGGCGCGATCACCGCGTCAGCCCGTGTTCTGGGCGAGATCGAGAAGATCATGGACTGCATGGCGATCTGCACCACTCATTTGTCGCAGCGCGCCGCCCTGTTCGCCCTCACCGCGCTCGAGGATTGGAAGCATGACAAGATCGGCATGATGCGTGGCCGGCTGGAGGCCCTGCGGCAGGCCTTCGGCCGCCCCGGACTCAATTATGAGCTGGTGAGTTCCGGCGCCCTCTTCGCCTATGTCCGCCACCCCTTCCGCGATCAGACCGCGAAGCAGGTGGCCATGCGGCTGGCGGGCGAACATGATCTCTTGTGCCTGCCGGGCTCCATGTTCGGGCCCGGCCAGGAGGCCTATCTGCGGATCGCCTTCGCCAATGCCGAGGCGACGGACATGGAAACACTGGTGGACCGGCTGATGGAAAGCCAGGCCTGACAGGATTGCCGCATCTGAGAGAATGCCGGGGCGCGCGCCGGCTCAGCGGTTGGCGGTGGCGACGTAGGTGTAGGGCGGCTGCCAATACTGGAACAGCGTGTCGGCCGCTTCGCCCGGCATGGTGTTGCGAATGTCCGGTGCCATGCCGAGAAGTTCATTGAGATTCAGGCCAACCGCCAGATAGGGCACGCGCTTCGGATCCACGTTTTTCTCACGCGTTTCGTCGGTGTAGCCTTCGGTATAGTAACCCGCCTGCAGTTCGACAAAGCGCAGCGGCGTGTTCTCCAAATCCTCGAAACCCGAGAGCTTCAGCGCCAGCAGATATTTCTGGCCGTCATAGTCCGTTACCGGTGACCAGTCGCTGTACTCGGAGGCGCCCCAGTATTCCATGCGGAAGTCGACCTTCTCCGACAGGCCAGGCACGGTATTGCGCAGGAAGGAGAAACCCGCGCCGATGCCATCGGCAATCAGGTCCTCGTAGGAGAAGCCGTGCAGGCCCGCGAAGCCGTCGAAGAATTCGATGTAGGTCTGGAATCCCATGCCGAGCAGCGCGCCGGTAATGGCGGCATTCTTCGGATCGTCAATCTCGTGGGCGATGCGCTGGGTGAAATACTGCGAGACCACGTAACCCGTGTAGGCATGGCCGATCTTGTCCATGCCGCCATATTTCGTGTCCTTGCCAAACCAGCCCTCGGGCTGGAAATTGTAGGCGGAGGTGCCCCAGTCCCAGTTGTTGATGCCGAAGAATGTGACGCCGCCATACAGGGCCAGAATGTCCCACTTGACGGTGCTCGACTGGCTCCAGAAGGTGCTCAGGCTGTAGTCGCCGTATTGCGACACATCGATGTGCCGCAGATTGTAGTCAAGGCTGTTGATGAAATTGGCCGCCGGTGAGTTGGTGGCTTCGGGCCGCACCGGATCGCCCGCGGCCCCGGCCGGAATGACCGTCAGCTTGTCCTGCTTGCCAAGCGCCGTGATCTCTTCCGATGTCAGGATGGCATCGCTGCTGATTGGAATCATCGGCTGCAGCGCGGCAAAGTTCAGTGCGGCGCCGGTGGTGGATGTGATGTCGCCTGCCACCGCAGCGCTACTCAACGCCACGGAAAGCACCCACCCCGCCGATGCCGCGCCCAACTTCCTCATGGCTGAATGGTTAGCCCAAACCGGGGCTGCCTCCAAGCCTCTTTGCGCGCCCTGTGTAAAATGCTGAACGATACCTTAACCCTGCAGACCGGCTGAAGCGCAACCAGTCCCCCCTCCGCCACCCCCCTGACCTCAAGCTTGGCACAACGTTGCCCGCCTAGCGTCCTGCCGTGAACAGCGGGGCAGGAGCGAGCCATGACCAAGGACGTATTCGGCGTGGAGCGATTTCACACCGCCGCGACGGCTGACCAGCGACGCCGCCTGGAACGCCGCGCATGTGATGTGCAGGCCACCGCCGGCACAAGCCATGGGGATGCGCGGGTGCGCATTCTCAACATTTCGGCTGGCGGCATCGGCTTTACCATCGATCCCATGCTCACGCTGAAGCCCGGCGACAGGATGACGCTACGGCACGAAAAGCTGGGTGACATCCCCTGCCTTATCCGCTGGTCGCTTCACCCGCGCTATGGCGCCGAATTCGCATTTTCCGGGAAGGTTCCGGCGGGCGTCAGCGCCTTCTACGATTCCCTTCCCTCCGGCCCCGAGAAGACCGGCTGAAAATCTTCTCCATCCCCAAAACGGCAATCCAAGGCAACTAACGGCGGAGCCCCATGAAGAAAAGTCTCTTTACCATCCAGCGCATGATGATCGCCTTCGGCATGACCATCATCGCCCTTCTGACCTTCCTCGCCCTGCAGACCTACAACAGCATCGAGAACGTGCGGATCGGCAGCAAGGACTACATGCACATCGTCCTCGGCAAGGACATGGTGGCCGATATCCTTCCCCCGCCGCTCTTCCCGGCGGAAGCCTTCTCCTATCTCAACGTGCTGGACAAGGACCCGAGCCTTCTCAGCCAGTTGAAGCCGCGCCTCGACGAACTGCACCGGCAGTACGACACGCGCATGAGCTACTGGGACCCGACCTTCAAGCAGTATGACGTGCTCTCCGAAGAGGAATGGAGCGCCTTCAAGCGCGACATCGACAAGCGTGGCGCACCTTTCTGGGAAACCATGGACACCGAGTTCATTCCCGCCCTGCAGCGCGGCGACCGGATTGCGGCGACTGCCGCCATCGACAAGCTGCGCGCCAGCTTCCTCGATTTCGGCCTGTTCATGTCCGACAAGGCAACGGAGATCGGCGCGAAGGTCGCCGAGATCGAAAAGCGCGCCCTTGCCGCGTCCGAATCCAGCCTCAACATGATGACGGCCATCAATGTCATGATCGGCATCGTCATCGGCCTCATGCTTCTGGCGGCGCATCAGTTCGTCGTGCGCGCCATCCGCGGCATCTCCAGCGTCATGGGCAGGCTTGCCGGTGGCGCTCTCGAAGAGGATGTTCCCTACGCCAACCGTGGCGATGAAATCGGCGAAATGGCTCGTGCGCTCTCGGTGTTCAAGGACCAGGCGCTGCAGAACCGCCGCAATGACGAGAACTCGAAGCAGATCATCAACGTGCTCGGCCAGGGCCTCGAGAGCCTTTCCAAGGGCAATCTCACCCACCGCATCAACGACCCCTTCCCCGATGCGATGGACCGCCTGCGCCAGTATTTCAATGCTGCGGCAGACAGCCTTACCGAAACCATCAACACGGTGAAGCGCGGCTCCTTCGGCATCAAGTCCGGCACCGAGGAAATCGCCCAGGCCTCCGACAACCTCTCGCGCCGAACCGAGAATCAGGCCGCCAACCTCGAGGAAACCGCAGCCGCCGTGGCGGAAATCACCTCCACCGTGAAAAAGACGGCGGAAGGCGCGCAGCATGCCCGCAACATGGTGACCGCCGCCAAGGAAGACGCCGACCGCAGCGGCATCGTGGTGAAGCGCGCCGTGCAGGCCATGGAAGGCATCGAGAAGTCATCCCAGGAGATCACCCAGATCATCGGCGTGATCGACGAGATCGCCTTCCAGACCAACCTGCTTGCCCTCAATGCCGGCGTCGAGGCAGCCCGCGCTGGCGAAGCAGGGCGCGGCTTCGCGGTGGTCGCCTCGGAAGTGCGGGCGCTCGCCCAGCGCTCCGCCGAAGCGGCGAAGGAGATCAAGGGCATCCTCTCCACCTCGCGTGACCAGGTTCAGGAAGGCGTGCAATTGGTGGCCGAAACCGGTACGTCTCTCCGCCACATCATCGACCGCGTGACGGAGATCAACGGCATCGTCACCGAGATCGCCCGCAGCGCCGAGCAGCAGGCCACCGGGCTTCAGGAGGTCAACACCGCGGTGGACCAGATGGACCAGGTGACCCAGCAGAACGCCGCCATGGTGGAAGAAGCCACGGCCGCCACACGGACCCTCACCCAGCAGTCCACCGAACTGGCGCAGATCGTGGCGCGCTTCACCACCGCCGCCAACTCGATCATCAGCCAGGCCGAAGAGGCGCGCGACAACCACAAGCCTGCCCCGCGCGCCCCCCGCAAGGTGAAGATCACCGCAGGCAGCGGTGCCGCCGCCGTGCGTGCGGAACCCGATGCGGGATGGGAAGAGTTCTGAGCCCCCTGACTCCGCAAGACACAGCCTCAGGAGAGCCCCGCCCCAAGCGGGGCTCTCTGTCTTTATCATGGCCAGTGCCGATCCTCACGGGTGACTGGCTGGATACCATGAAACAGACAGCGCACCGGCAGACCATGCTTCACCGGTTGAAGCGTTCGCGGCCGAAACCCCGCTTCAGTGACCGGCCGCGT
>JBIIGF010000160.1:0-5167 GCA_044236665.1 Aestuariivirga sp.
CCCAAGCTCGCCCGCTTCATTGACCGCATCGCCGCGGGAAAGCTCGATGACGGCAACGACCACTTCGATCCCTCGACGCTCGCCGTCACCACCTTCGATGTCGGCAATCCGGCGGGCAATGTCATCCCGTCGCGCGCCACGGCCCGCTTCAACATCCGCTTCTCGCCTGAGCACAGCTTCGAGTCGCTCAAGGCATGGGTGTCGGAACAGGTCGATCAGGTGAAGGCGGAGATGGGTGGCACATGGTCGGTCGTCTCGACCGAGGGGGCGGATGCCTTCATCACTGAGCCCGGCGCCTTCGTGGGCCTCGTGCAGGATGCGGTGGAGCGCGAGACGGGTGTGCTGCCGAAGCTCTCGACCAGCGGTGGCACGTCGGATGCGCGTTTCGTCAAGGACTACTGCCCGGTCCTCGAATTCGGACCCACCAACGCGACGATCCACCAGACGGACGAGCGTATCGGCATTGAGGAACTGCGCGCCACGCAGAATGTCTACAGCCGCATCATCGCGGCTTATTTCTCGGCGGAGCTATAGCCGACGCGCAGCAGGTAAAGCCCTTCCGGCGGCGCCACGGGGCCGCAGGCCGCACGGTCTGCGGCGTCCAGCGCCTTCTTCATCTGGTAGGGCGACCACTTGCCTTCACCCACAAGGCGGAGCGAGCCCACCATGGAGCGCACCTGATTGTGCAGGAAGGAGCGCGCATCGGCCCGGATCTCGATCAACTCGCCGTAGCGCGCCACATCCAGCCGGTCGAGCGTCTTGACGGGCGAGGCCGCCTGGCATTGCGCGGCGCGGAAGGTTGTGAAGTCATGCTTGCCGACAAGGTGCTGGGCCGCTTCATGCATGGCATCGGCATCGAGATCGACGGGCAGCCACCATACTTTGCCGCGGTCCAGCGCGGGCGGGCTGCGGCGGTTCAGGATGCGGTAGAGATAATAGCGCCGCGTGGCGGAAAAGCGGGCGTGGAAGTCATCCGGCATTTCCTCGGCTTCAAGCACACTTACCGGATGGGTGCGCATGTTGCCGTTCAACGCATTGCGCAGCTTGAATGTATCCCACGGCTTCACGAGGTCCACATGCGCCACCTGCGCCAGCGCGTGGACGCCCGCATCAGTACGCCCCGCGCCATAGACCATGGCGAAGCTGCCGTTGATGGTGGTGACTGCGCGCTCCAGCACATCCTGTATCGAGGTGCCGCCGGCTTGCGATTGCCAGCCGGTGAAGGGCACGCCGTCATATTCGATGGTGAGCTTGTAGCGCGGCATCAGTTGGTTCCGGTGCCGCGGGGAATGGCGAAGCCGCGCAGGAAGACATCGGCCTCCATCGCGCCCTTGCCCTCACGCTGCAACTTCAGCAGGCGGAGCGCGCCCTTGCCGCAGGCGATGGTAAGGTGGTCATCAAGGAAGGTTCCGGCCTTGCCTTCGCCCGCCATCGCCTCGCACAGCAGCACCTTGACGCGCGTGCCATTCACCTGAAACCACGCGCCCGGGAATGGCGACAGGCCGTGGATATGGTTGCGCACGTCCTCCGCTGGCCTTGCAAAGTCGATCTTCGCTTCGGCCTTGTCGATCTTCCTTGCGTAGGTCACGCCTTCGGCGGGTTGCGGCGTACAGGTGATGTTGCCTTGGGCCAGAACCTCCACCATGGCTGCCGCGCCAAGCTGCGAAAGCGTGTCATGCAGCGAATGCGCCGTGGTTGTTGGCGTGATGGGAAGCCTCACCACCTTGCACATCGGCCCGGTGTCGAGGCCTTCCGCCATGCGCATGATGGTGACGCCGGTTTCGGCATCACCCGCCATGATGGCGCGCTGGATGGGGGCCGCCCCACGCCAGCGCGGCAGCAACGAGGCATGAACGTTGAAACATCCCAGTTTCGGCGCGTCGAGAATGGCTTTGGGCAGCAGCAGCCCATAGGCGACGACGACCGCCGCATCGGCCTGAAGGGCTGCGAAGCGTGTGTGCTCGTCCACAGTCTTCAGCGAAAGGGGGGTGCGCACCTCAATACCCTGCTCGGCAGCGAAGGCATGAACGGGTGAAGGCCGTTCCGCCATGCCGCGCCCTGCGGGGCGGGGCGGCTGGGAGTAGACGCAGGCAATCTCGTGGCCCGCGGTGATCAGGGCTTTCAGCGTCCCGACGGCGAAGTCGGGCGTACCCATGAAGACGAGGCGCATGGGCATCAGAGCTTTCCGAGCTTCTGGGCCTTCTGGAATTTCTTGAGCACCCGGTCGCGCTTCAGCTTCGAGATATGGTCAATGAACAGCACGCCATTGAGATGGTCGATCTCATGCTGCAGGCAGGTGGCCATGAGGCCCGAGGCGAGCATTTCCTGCGGCTCGCCCTGCCGGTCGAGGTAGCGGACCTTCACCTCGGCGGGGCGGGCGACCATTTCATAGTAGTCGGGGATCGACAGGCAGCCTTCTTCATAGTCACTCTGCCCTTCGCTCTCCCAGACGATTTCCGGATTGGCGATGAACAGCGGCGTCTTCTCCTCGCCCTCCTTGGAGAGGTCGATGACGAGCAGGCGCTGCGGCACGCCGATCTGGATGGCGGCCAGCCCGATTCCTGGTGCGTGGTACATGGTTTCGAGCATGTCGTCCCACAGCTTGCGCACATGGGAATCCACCGTGGCGACAGGCTTCGAGACCTCGCGGAGGGTTTTCTCGTCAGGCAGCGTGATGATCGGAAGCAGCGGCATGCCCCGTCACATAGTGGAGGCCGCCCGGCGGGTCAATTGACGCCTCAGTAGCCGTAGGCGCCGACCTCTCCGCCGTGCTTTTCCTCGGCCTCGCTGCCGGTCTGGAAGGGCTTGCGGTACCAGTAGCTTCCGGACCTGGCCACCATGGCGTTCTGGGCCGGGGCATAGACCATCCGTACCCGGCAGTCGTAGCGGCCATCGGCGCAGTCCTTCACCACGGCATAGGGCTTCCAGATCTTTTCGCCGTCCAGCTCATAGGGGTCGGCCGCCTGGACGGCGGCCGGCATCAGGGTGAGGCCGAGGAGGGCGGCGAGAAGGGTAAGGCGCGTCAGCGGCATGGAAACAGGTCCTCAATCGGTGATCCGGCGTCAGGTGCCAAGAATGCTACCGCAAGCGTCCCTTGGCAAGCCGCCGCGCTTGCCTTTTGGTCCCGTTCCGCCCATATAGCCAGCGGGAGGTTGGCGGCGGACGTGCCGCTCGCCAACCGGGTCAGGTCCGGAAGGAAGCAGCCCTAACGAGACCGGAACGGGTTGTCCGTCCAGCCTCCCACCTTGAAACGCCCCCGCGGAAGCACGCCGATGGACGAGACTCAAAGCGGCGCGAACGCCACAGGGTATCGCGTTCTTGCCCGGAAATACCGCCCGCGCACCTTCCCTGACCTGATCGGCCAGGATGCGATGGTGCGAACCCTCGCCAACGCTTTTGCTTCCGGCCGCATCGCGCAGGGCTTCATGCTGACGGGCGTTCGCGGCGTCGGCAAGACGACGACGGCCCGCCTCATCGCCCGCGCCTTGAATTACGGCGACAAGCCGACGATCGACATGCCGGATTACGGCCCCCATTGCGAGGCCATCCTCGAATCGCGCCACATGGATGTGATCGAGATGGACGCCGCGTCGAACACCGGCGTCGACAACATGCGCGAGATCATCGACAGCGTGCGCTATGCGCCGGTCCAGGCGCGCTACAAGGTCTATATCATCGACGAAGTGCACATGCTCTCGAAGAGCGCCTTCAACGCACTCCTGAAGACGCTGGAAGAGCCGCCGCCGCATGTGAAGTTCATCTTCGCAACGACCGAGATCAACAAGGTTCCCGTCACCATCCTGTCGCGCTGCCAGCGCTTCGACCTGAAGCGCCTGGATGCGGCCCTGCTTGCCTCGCACTACGGCAGAATCGCCCAGAAGGAAGGTGTCGAAGCGGAACCCGATGCGTTGGCCATGATCGCGCGTGCTGCCGAAGGCTCGGTGCGCGATGGTCTCTCGCTGCTCGACCAGGCCATCGCCTATGGCGAGGGCCGGGTGAAGGCGGCGGATGTCTCCTCCATGCTGGGCATTATGGACCGCTCGCGCATCATCGATTTGTTCGAAGCGGTGATGGCGGGCGATGCCAAGGGCGCGATCGCGGAAATCGAGCGCCAGTACCAGAGCGGCGGTGATCCCGCCACGCTGCTCGCAGACCTTGCCGACTATGTTCACTGGGTCACGCGCCTCAAGGTGGTGAAGGATGGCGCACTGGCCGACACCTCGCGCACCGAGGCCGAAAAGACGCGCGGCGTCGAACATGCGCAGAAATGCGGCATGGCACATCTGACACGCGCCTGGTCCATGCTGCTGAAGGGTATCCGCGAGGCGGAAATCCATGCCGACCCGCTGATGGCGGCGGAAATGGTGCTGATCCGCCTTGCCTATGCTGCTGATCTTCCGGGTGCGGAGGAATTGGCACGCATCGTCAAGATTGTGCAGCCGCCGGCGGGAGAGCGCGTCGTGCCGCTTGCCGCGCGTGAATTGCTGCGACAGGGGCCGGATGGCGCAGGCGATGTGCAGGCCGCGCTTGCCGTGAAGCCTGAGGCCGTGATGCCGCGTGAGCCCTCGCCCACGGATACGCGCGCCTTTTCACACTTCAGGGATTTGCTGGCACTGGCTACCGAGAAGCGCGACATCAAGCTGAAATCCGATCTGGAAAGCCTCGTCCGCCCGATCCGCGTCAGCCCTGGCCAGTTCGAGCTGGCCCTCGAGCCCAACGCGCATCCAGGCCTTCCTGGCGAAATCGCCCGCAAGCTCGAAGCCTTCACCGGCATGCGCTGGATGGTGATGGTGGCCAAGGAGGGCGGCGACAAGCCCATTGCCCGCCAGCGCCAGGAGAGCCGCGACAGCCTGTTCATGATGGCGCGCGAACACCCCGATGTGCAGGCGGTGCTGAAGCGGTTCCCGGGTGCTGAAATCATCGACGTGAAACAACCTGACCAATCCCTGTCCACCCCCATGATGAGTGAGAGCGATGAAGAATCTCGGCGAGATGATGAAGCAGGTTCAGGCCATGCAGAGCCGCATGACGGAGATGCAGGCGAAGCTTGAGGAAGCCACCGTCACCGGTCAGTCGGGCGGCGGCCTTGTGAAGGTGACGTTGAGCGGCAAGGGTGCGATGACCGGCGTGGTGATCGACCCGTCTCTCCTGAAGCCCGAGGAGAAGG
>JBIIGF010000161.1:0-5162 GCA_044236665.1 Aestuariivirga sp.
GATGTTCCGCATCAGGCCGTAGCGGCGGCCCTCGCGGCCTTCGGCAGGCTGGACGTTGTGGTGAGTGCTGCGGGCAATACCGAGCGCTGCGGGCTCGACGATACGACGCCCGTGGCGTTCGAGCGCATATTCTCCGTCAATACCCGCGCGCCGCTGCTCCTGATGCAGGCGGCGGTGAAGGTCATGCGGCCACGGGCTTCGGGCGTGATCATCAACGTCTCGTCCATGTTGGCTTATGGCGGCCCGCCCAACCTCGCCACCTATGCGGCCTCCAAGGCGGCGCTGAATGTGCTCACCCGCTCGGTGGCCAACAGCGTGAAGCGCGACGGTATCCGCGTTTTCGGTGTCAATCTCGGCTGGGTGAATTCCGAGGGCGAGCACGCGCTTCAGACTGGCTTTCACGGCATGCCGGAGGACTGGGCGGAGGCAATCGGGCGACGCATGCCTTCCGGCCGTCTCATCACGCCGGACGACGTTGCCGGACTATTTGAATATCTGGTGTCGCCCTCCGCCGGCATGATGACGGGCGCCATCATCGACTATGAGCAGATGCCGTTTGGCGTGTTCGACCAGCACCCGGCGCTGGACCCCTGCTGAGGCAGCCAATCCCTACGCATGTCACGAGTCAAAGCGAAGGAGCACGCCCTGTTCGGTGTTCCGTTTAAAGGGCATGGCAGCGTTTGCGAGGTGGCGGACCAGCCAGCCCGCCATTCGTGCTTCACCCTCGGCACCGCTCAACAAGTCTTCAGGTGTGGGCGCGCGATCGGGGAACGTGATGGCCGTACCCTGATAGATAATGCGGAAATCGACATGCACGTCATCATGGCGGGCCTCCAGGGTGATGGGTCCTTCACTCAGGTCGGTCAACGCCTCCACCATCTGGTTCACGGCGTTGGCTGCGCGTGTGACGGTGGTGCGCGGCAAGCCCCATGTTTCCCCCCATTGCTCGAGCGCCTCATTGATCTGGGCGTGGCGGGCTGACGTCGTCTCGGTGATCACGATGCGGCTGGACTGGGCGATGCCGATCCGCATCAGCGCGTTCAGCGCGATGGCGAGCAGCGCCGCGAGGATCAGCGGCGAATGCAGGATGATGGCCATCAGGCCGGTTGTGCCCTGGGCGAGCGTCGGGGTGGCCTGTGCCATGATGCCGGCCGCTATGGGGAGGCCGATGACGATCATGCGGCGCGGCGAGAGCATGCGCGAGAGGGCAAGCTCCGCGCCCGCCACGATGAAGAAACTTGCCGCGTAGCCGAGAATTCCCCCCACCACAGGCTCCGGCATGGCCCCAACGGCCGCGATGAGTTTCGGAAAGAAACTGGTCGCGATCAGGGCAATGCCTGCTCCGATGCCGACAACACGGGCGGTCACGCCCGTTGCAAAGGCAAGCCCGATGTTGGTCGAGGAAAATCCGAGGAAGCTGCCGCCCAGAAAGCCGGACAGGATGCTCGTCGCGCCCGAAACGGTGACGCCGCGCGCGGTTTGTGCCATGTCCGGCCGGTTCCAGTCGGCATCATCCAGCTTATCCATGCTGATGAAGACACCCATATCGTCGATTGCCGAGACGATGGCGAGAACCAGAAACCCGGCAATCAGTGGCAGCCCGACATCGAAAGACGGCAACAGTGGCTGTGGCGGCGCAATAAGGGGCGCCGCACCGATGGCCGCGCCGAAATGACCGAGTTGGCCAAACATGGCCGATACGGCAAGTCCTGCTGCACAGCCGAGCAGCAGGGCAAAGAAGCGTAAGGTTCCCTTGAGCCACACCGACGCTGCAATGATGGTGGCCATGGTGACAAGGCCAATGGTGAGCGCCTCCGTGTTGACCTCGATCGCCACGCCGCCCGAGTCGGTGCCGAGGATCCGGAGGAAGCCATGCGGCAGGATGGACACCCCCAGCATGAGCACAACCACCCCGCAGACTTCGGCGGGAAAGAATGCTCTCAGCTTGGGCAGAATTCCGCCAAGGGCAATCTGGATCACGCCGCCGATGATGGCGAGCGTGGCGATGCCGCCCGGGCCGGCCTCCGCCCCGGCCTGGATGCCGAAGGCGACAAAGACCGGCGTGCCGATGGGAATGACCAGCAGGCCGCTTGCAATACGGGGAAACGCCGCCTGCGCGACGGCGCCGATACCGCAACTGACAAGCGTGCCCGCCAGCAGCGCCTGTTGCTGGGCCTGGTCGAAACCGGCTCCCCTTGCAATCAGTGCGGCATAAACGAGAAACAGCACCGACAGGGCGGCATGCTGCACAGCGAGGATCGCTGTTGAGGTGAGTATCGGCCGCTCTTCTTTTCCGTAGACAAGATTACGCGGCTTTCGGGCCATTGGAGTAGCTTTCCAGTTAGGTGTGAGGGTTGCAACCAACAGGTTGACCAATAAGCAGCGGCTACAAGGAGGCGACGAGTAAAGAGGCAGAGGACAGGCGTGTCAACAAGAGCAAATAAGTTGCGCAGCACTTACGCCTCGCGGGCAGCCTCTGCCAGCACCCAGTTGCGGAAGGCCTTGGTCATCGGGCGGTCGGCGTTGTCGCGCCGGGTGATCAAGTGATAACCAAATTGCGCGGGGCTTCGCAGCGACAGCTCGAACGGCTTGACAAGACGGCCCGATGCCAGGTCATCGGCGGCCAGCGTTGTTTCGCCCAGTGCCACGCCGTGACCGTCGAGGGCGGCCTCCAGCGCCAGCGATGTCTGGCTGAAGTGAAGGCCGCGCGTATCGTTGAAATCCTTGACGCCCGCCGCCTTCATCCACATGCGCCAGTTGGGCCATACCGCGCCCTGCGCTTCCCAGTCGAGGTGAATGAGGGTGAACTGCAGGAGATCACGGGGCTCGCGAAGCGGCTTGGCGCCTTTCAGAAGGGCTGGGCTGCACACCGGGAACACCATCTCGTGGAACAGCTTGTCCACCTGCAGCCCGGGATAGGCGCCGTCGCCGAAGCGGATCGCCACATCAATATCCTCGCGGTCAAAGTCGAGCGGTTCGGATGAGACGTCGATCCGCACATCGGCGCCCGGCATGGTTTCGAGGAAACGGTCGAGGCGCGGCACCAGCCACTTGGCGGCAAGCGACGGCGAGACGGTGATGCGCACCTGCGTTGGGTTCTCCAACTGGCGGACGCGCTGCAGCGCGCGTGTCAGTCCCTGCAGCGCCTCGGTGATGGCCGGCTTGAGGATTTCGCCCTGGCGCGTCAACTGCATGTGGCGGCTCGTGCGCTGGAACAGCGGCATGCCGACAGCTTCCTCAAGTTCCTTGATCTGATGGCTGACCGCCGCCGGGGTGACATTCAATTCCTGCGATGCGCGGGTGAAATTCAGGTGGCGGGCGGCCGCGTCAAAGGCTTTCAGTGCCTGCAGGCCGGGAATGTGGCGTAACATGGGCAATCCTTAAAGAGAATTTGAAGATTAACCTAGAACTCCTCGTTTGTGTATCGATTGGCGCAGGCTTATCTAGCATATCAGAATTGCAACCGAAAAAGATCGTTGAAGATTATGACAACCCGCTTTGCCGCCGCCGCCCCCTTGCCCCTGTGGATCAACCTGGGTCCCGCCGTGCGTCAGGCCATTCGCTTGCTGTCCGTCTCCGCCGCCGATGTTGCGGCGCTTGAGGAACTGGACACCGCGCAAAACCGTATCCGCCAGTCGAGCCGCCTCTGGCTCGTCGGCTGAAGCCGCCTCTCCGCCTGAGCCCCGGATGAAAGTCCGGGGCTTTTTTTGTGGCCTCAGCGGCCTTTCCACTGTGGCTTGCGCTTCTCGGCGAAGGCGCGCGCACCTTCCAGCTGGTCGTCGCTCGAATACAGCACGTCGACGGTCTTCAGCTTGCGCTTGGTGACCATGTCGAAGGCCTGCTGCACGGGCAGATGCGCCGTCTCGCGGGTGATTTCCTTGATGGCGGCGAAGACGAGCGGCGGGCCGTCAGCCAGCTGGTCTGCCACCGCGCGGGCCCGTTCCATCAGCTGGTCGGCGGGCACGATCTCATTGATGAGGCCCCAGTGCTTGGCCTCCTTCGCATCCACCCGCCGGCCGGTGAACAGCATCTCCATGGCGACCGCATAGGGAATGCGGCGCGGCAGCTTGATCGAGGCGGCATCCGCCACCGTGCCCGAATTGATCTCGGGCAGCGCGAAGGTTGCATGCTCGGCGGCGATGATGATGTCGCAGGAGATCATGATCTCGAAGCCGCCGCCGAAGGCGAGGCCGTTCACCGCGCAGATCACCGGCTTGTTGAGGCCGGGGAGTTCCTGCAGCCCGCCGAAGCCGCCGACGCCATAATCGGAATCGGGCGCTTCGCCTTCGGCCGCCGCCTTGAGGTCCCAGCCGGGACAGAAGAATTTCTCGCCGGTGCCGGTGAGGATGGCGACGCGCAGTTCGCGGTCATCGCGGAAGGAGGCGAAGATGTCGCCCATGATGCGGCTCGTCGCGGCATCGATGGCATTGGCCTTGCCGCGCTCGATCCTGACTTCGAGCACGCGGCCACGGCGGGTGACGTGAATGGGGCCGGTTGAGCTTTCGGTTACGGTCATGGCGTCCTCATCTTGATCAGGGCATCGACGGCGACGGCGCCGTCCTTCAGAACGAGCAGGGGATTCACGTCGAGTTCCTCGACGCGGCCCCGGTTGGCATTGGCAAAGGCGGCGACCGCCTCCACCGCATGGATGACGGCCAATTGGTCCCCCGACTTGCCGCGGAAGCCTTCGACCAGCTTCCACACTTTCAACGTCTTTAGCGCACGCGTGATTTCGCTTTGCGTGGTGGGGAGGATCAGCGTCACCGAGTCCTTGAGGAGTTCGGTCAGGATGCCGCCCGCGCCGACGACGAGCGCCGTGCCGAATTGCGGATCGGAGGTGAGGCCGATGATCAGTTCGGCGACAGCGCCCGTGACCATGCGCTCCACCAGCACATCGGGGGCCAGTTTCGCCATGCGGCGCGCGGCCTCCTCGACTTCGGCGGCATTGCGCAGGTTCAGTGCCACGCCGCCCGCCTCCGTCTTGTGCGCGATGGCGGCGGAGGACACTTTCAGGGTGACGGGATAGCCGAGCTTCTCGGCCGCTGCGACCGCCTCATGCGCCTTGCACACGATGCCTTCGGGAACCGAAAGCCCATGCGCCTTGAGCAGGGCTTTTGCCTCATGCTCGCTCAGCACATGCTCGCCGGTTCCCGCGATGACTG
>JBIIGF010000162.1:0-5147 GCA_044236665.1 Aestuariivirga sp.
GCGGATCACGCGGAAAGGCGGCTGCAGTTCTGGCACCTGCATGAACTCCATCAACCCGCCATAGACACCATCATTGAGGAAGATGTCATCGCCATCCGAGCAGACCAGCTTGATGCGGGTGAGGAGCGACATGCAATTGGCGACAAGGCCGCGGCCTGGCTCGCATTCGAGCTGCGGTTCCGTGCCCTTGCCGAAATAGCGGGTCGTGGCCTCCGCGATGATGGCGAAGAACTGCTCCAGCGGGGCCGCGGGCTTGCTGAAGGGATAGCTGGTTGGAAAGCCGCCGCCCACATTGAGCGTGCCGATGTGCACGCCAGCCGTTCTGGCGATACGGTGCGCAGCCTCGATGTGGCGCACATAGACTTGCGGATCGCGTGACTGGGAGCCCGGGTGGAAGGTCATCACGGGCGTCATGCCGCGCTGCGCGATGTCGCGCAGGAGCTCGACAGCGATGTGCTCGGGCGCCCCGAACTTCGTTGAGAAATCATGCGCAGAGGCACCGCGGTCACGCGGCAGCACGAAGCGGACGGCAAGCTCCACGGCGGGATCGTTGCCGGTGATGGCGGCGATCTTGGCCACTTCCTCGCGCGCATCCACGGCAAAGCGGCGGCAGCCATGGAGATGGTAGGCGTCGGAAATCTCGCGGCGGGACTTGACCGGGTTGTGATAGTGGAAATGGGCTTGCGGGGCCACCGCGCGTACCCGCGCCATCTCATGCACGGAGGCAACATCCCAGTGCTCAAGGCCGCCCTCGGCAAGCGCCCGGATCACCTCTGGTGCCGGATTGGACTTGACGGCATAGCTCACCGTGCCCGGAAAGCCCGCCATGAACTGCGCGAGGCGGTCCTTGAGTGCGGCGGCGCTGAAGCAGAACACGGCCTCTTCCGGCTTCATCAGCCGCGCAACGGCCGGCGCATCGGCATAGGGAACGGGCGTGGCAAGAGCGAAAGCAGGCTGGGCCATGGGAACCTCATGTCGGAAAGCGGGAGAGAGATGTGGAGTTAGCGGCCACGCCGGTTGGATTACAGGCGGCATTGTGCTGAATTGTGACGGATGAGTCGTCACTGTGACGGCTTCGGCTGCAAATCGACGCAATGATCCAGATAACGCCCAAGGACGAGGAATTGATCGCTCTGCTGAAGGCGGATGCGCGGGAGCCCGTTGCCTCGCTTGCGCGGAAGCTCGGCCTGTCGCGCACCACCGTGCAGGACCGTCTCCGCCGGCTGGAGGAGACGGGCGTCATCGCGGCCTATTCTGTCCGCCTGTCGCGCGAGATGGATCAGGGCGGCATGCGCGCCTTCGTGACGCTGGCCGTGGAACCCCGCCGCCAGGTCGAGGTGGGCAAGGCTCTGGCCCGCTTCCCGCAAATCGAAACCCTGCACACGGTGAGCGGCAAGTTTGACCTCGTGGCGCAGGTGAAGACGGCCTCGTCCGAGGCCATGGACCGGCTGATCGACGGGATCGGCCAGATCCCCGGCATCACCCGGATCGAGACATCGGTCATTTTGTCGACAAAGCTTGATCGCAAATAGGCGCGCCCCGAGCGTGCAAGAGGAGTCCCATGCGTTTCGCCACCACCGTTCTGTCCGCCCTCCTGCTGTTCATGGCAGGCCCGCTGGCCGCCAAGGCGGATACCAAGTCCGTGCCGGACTCGGCCGCCGCCGTGCAATTGTCCTTCGCGCCCGTGGTGCGCAAGACGGCACCCGCCGTCGTCAACGTCTATGCGTCGCGCAAGGTTGAAACCGGGGGCGGCAGCGCCAGCCGCTTCTTCGATGACCCGTTCTTCCGCCGCTTCTTCGGCGATGACGGTTCCTTCGGCCGTCCGCGCGAACGTGTGCAGAATTCGCTGGGCTCCGGTGTGATCGTCGATCCCTCTGGCCTGATCGTCACCAACAATCACGTCATCGGCGGCGGCATCAACATCAAGGACATCAAGGTCGTGCTGGCCGACAAGCGCGAATTCGAGGCGAAGGTGCTGCTGGCGGATGAGCGCACCGACCTCGCGGTACTCAAGATCGATGTGCCGGACGAGGAACTGCCCGCCCTTCCGATGGGCGACTCGGATGCGCTGGAGGTCGGCGACCTGGTGCTCGCCATCGGCAATCCGTTCGGCGTCGGCCAGACGGTCACGAGCGGCATCGTCTCGGCGCTGGCCCGCACCCGGGTGGGCGTCAGCGATTATCAGTTCTTCATCCAGACCGATGCCGCCATCAACCCCGGCAATTCGGGCGGTGCACTCGTCAGCATGCAGGGCGAACTGATCGGCATCAACACCGCGATCTTCTCGCGCGGAGGCGGCTCGATCGGTATCGGCTTCGCCATTCCGACCAACATGGTGAAGACCGTGGTGGCCACCGCCGAAAGCGGCGGCGACGCGATCAAGCGGCCATGGATCGGTGCGGAACTGCAGGACGTGACGCCCGACATTGCCACCTCGCTCGGCATGGAGCGTCCTGAAGGCGCACTCGTGGTGAGCCTCCATCCCGAAAGTCCCTTCGCCAAGGCGGGCCTGAAGCGCGGTGACGTCATTCTCGCCATTGAAGGAAAGCCCGTCGAAAGCGCGCAGGAACTCGGATACCGCGTGGCGACAACCGCCATCGGCGCCAGCACCATCGTCGAGTACCAGCGCAAGGGCGATCGCCGCGAAACCCAGGTGATGATGATCGCCGCGCCGGAAACAGTGGAACGCGACGACACGCTGATCGGCGGCCGCACCCCCTTGACGGGTGCCGTCGCCACCAATCTTTCGCCCGCCGTTGCCGATGAGTTCGGCCTTCCGGCGGAAGCCAATGGCGTGATCGTCAGCAAGATCGAGAAAGGTCCCGCCCAGCGCTTCTTCCGCAAGGGCGACATCGTGATGGAAGTGAACGATGTGGAAATCGACAGCGTGTCCACCCTCACATCGGTGTTGAAGGTCGAAGACCGTGGCTGGCGCATTGTGGTGAAGCGCGGCGGCCGCGTGCTGAAACTGTCCCTGGGGGACTGATGACCAGCCTGTTCGAGGCCTCGGGCTTCGGCAAGGACGCGCCCCGTCCGCTGGCGGATCGGCTGCGCCCGCAAAGGCTGGCCGATGTCGTAGGGCAGGACCACCTCGTCGGCCCCGATGGGGTGATCACGCGGATGCTGGCCGCAGGCCGCATTCCCTCGATCATCCTGTGGGGGCCGCCGGGCACTGGCAAGACAACCATCGCGCGCCTTCTGGCCGGCGAGACGGGCCTTGCCTTCGAGCAGATCTCGGCCATTTTTTCGGGTGTTGCCGATCTCAAGAAGGTGTTCGAGCAGGCGCGCATCAGGCGCGAGCAGGGGCGCGGCACACTGCTGTTTGTCGACGAGATACACCGCTTCAACAAGTCCCAGCAGGATTCCTTCCTGCCCTATGTCGAGGACGGCACGATCATTCTGGTCGGCGCCACGACCGAGAACCCGTCCTTCGAACTGAACGGCGCGCTGCTCTCGCGCGCGCAGGTGCTGGTGCTGAACCGTCTGGATGCGGCCGCGCTTCATGGGCTGATCGGCCGCGCCGAGATGTTCGAGCGCCGCCCGCTCCCCGCGACGGCGGAGGCCCGCGATGCGATGATCGGCATGGCGGATGGGGATGGGCGCTATTTCCTGAACATGCTGGAAGAGGTCTTCGCCGCAGTGCCGGAGGGTGCGGCACCCCTTGACCCCGAAACACTGGCCCGTACGGTGCAGAAGCGCCTGCCGCTATACGACAAGGCTTCCGACGGTCACTACAATCTGATCTCCGCCTTGCACAAGTCGGTGCGCGGCTCCGACCCTGATGCGGCGCTCTACTATCTCGCCCGCATGTTGACGGCGGGCGAGGACCCGCTGTTCATCGCGCGCCGCGTCGTGCGCATGGCGGTGGAGGATGTGGGCCTTGCAGACCCTGAGGCGCTGCAGCAGGCGCTGGCTGCCAAGGAGACCTATGATTTTCTGGGGAGCCCTGAAGGCGAACTCGCCCTCGCGCAGGCGGTCGTCTATGTGGCGACGGCGCCCAAGTCGAATGCTGTCTACAAGGCGTACAAGGCCGCCATGGAGCGGGCAAGGCAGACAGGCTCGCTGATGCCGCCCAAGATCATCCTCAACGCGCCGACCAAGCTGATGAAAGCCCAGGAATATGGTGCGGGCTATCAATATGACCACGACCAGCCGGATGGCTTCTCGGGCCAGAACTACTTCCCCGACGGCCTGGGGCGGGAGAAATTCTATGAACCCGTCGAACGCGGCTTCGAGCGCGAGGTCAAGCGCCGGCTCGACTATTGGAGCAAGCTCCGCCGCGAGCGCGGGCAAGGGTAAGGAGAAGGCATCCGCCGGTTTTCCGTCCTGCCGGACTTGGCCCGGCCATGATGAAGCCTCCCCACGCTCCCAAGCCTTGGCAGAGATGAAACCGGCCCACTCACGCATGCCCCGGCTTGACCGGCGCATCCTTTTGCGGCGTCGGCAAAAAGGATAGCCGGGTCAAGCCCGGCTATGATGAGGTTGAAGAGGTCACCCCCCGGTTCGACCCCTGCATCCGATTTACATGATTTCGGCGTAGAGGTCTCGCCAGTCAGGGTTTGCCTTTTCGATAAGGGCGATCTTCCACGCGCGAGGCCAGTGCTTCAGTGCCCTTTCCCGGCGGACTGCATCCATGAAGAGGGGGTACTCTTCATACAGAACAAGCTGCGTGAGGCCATATTGACTGGTGAATCCGCCGATCAATCCAAATCTGTGTTCATACATCCGCCGCGGCAAATTTTGTGTCACGCCGACATAGAGTACGCCCTGCGGCCGGTTGGTCATGATGTAACAGAAACCTGACGGCATTCCCCATGGGACGGGAAAAGGATAGCCGGGTCAAGCCCGGCTATGATGACGAAATCCCGCGCGCCAAAGTCTTGGCAGAGATGAAACCGGCCCACTCACGCATGCCCCGGCTTGACCGGGGCATCCTTTTGGCTCCCGGTGGCCAGATCGCGTGCATCAAGTCCGTGGCATGATGAAGGCGCAGCCCTCGGGATATCTCAGGCGCCCGTCCGTCTCGTAGCTCCAGCCGTGATAGGGGCAGGTGATGATGCGGCGGTTGCCGCGCCCCTCCAGAATGGTGGACATGCAGTGGAGGCCCACATTCGACTGGCAGCGGATCTGCCCATCCATGCCGCGGA
>JBIIGF010000163.1:0-5142 GCA_044236665.1 Aestuariivirga sp.
GGGATCGAGATCGCCCGCATCGCGCGCGGCATCACGGCAGAGCAGATGGAGCACGAGCCCTCGCTCTTTACCATCATCAACACCAATTCGCCGCTGAAGCTCGACACGCCGATGCTGCAGGGCATTCTCGAAATGTCGGCGCGCAACCAGATCGTCTGCATCACGCCCTTCACCCTAGCGGGCGCCATGGCTCCAGTCACTGTGGCGGGTGCCCTGGTGGAGCAGAATGCGGAAGCGCTGGCCGGAATCGCCTTTACGCAACTCGTTCGCAAGGGGGCGCCGGTGATCTATGGCGGCTTCACCTCAAACGTGGACATGAAGTCGGGCGCACCCGCCTTCGGCACGCCGGAGTACATGAAGTCGACGATTGTCGGCGGCCAGCTGGCGCGGCGCTACAAGGTGCCGTTCCGCACCTCCAACACCTGCGCGGCCAACACGATGGATGCGCAGGCGGCCTATGAAAGCGTGTTCTCGCTCTGGGGCCTCACCATGGGCGGCGGCAACCTTATCATGCATGGCGCGGGTTGGCTTGAGGGCGGTCTCGTCGCTAGCTTCGAGAAGTTCATTCTTGACTGCGACCTGATCCAGATGGTTGGCGAATTCATGCAGCCACTCGAAACCACCGAAGATGCGCTAGGCGTAGAAGCGATTCGCGAAGTTGGCCCCGGCGGCCACTTCTTCGGCGCCCAGCACACGCTGGCGCGCTACACAAATGCCTTCTATTCGCCTATCGTCTCTGATTGGCGCAACAACCAGCAATGGTTGGCGGCGGGCAAGCCCGAGGCCTGGCAGAAGGCCAATGCCGTGTGGAAGCAGGCACTGGCCGATTATCAGGAACCGGCTATCGATCTTGCCATCCGCGATGAACTCAACGCCTTCGTCGAACGGCGCAAGGCTGAAGGCGGAGCGCCAACGGACTTCTGACAGCTGCGTGGGAGGGGGTTGCCATGACGCCAGATTTTCCGTCTCCCGCCGCAGGTGAGAGAAGGCTTGGCCCTGTTTCCTTCTCCCGCGCGATCTGCTGTTCCCGGTGCCTTCGCACCCGTGATACTCATGGCCCGCAAGTCCCTACGGATCGCCTCGCTGTTTCAGGATTTCGCCAATGACGGCTCCCCGCCGCGGCCGCAGGGCCGATGCCGCCCACACGCCCATCCAGCAATCGCCATGGAAGCAGCCGCAGCACACGCTTGAGCCATCGCGTATCCTGTCGGACGATCACATCGAGGCCATACACCGCCAGTCGCTCAAGGTTCTGGAGGACATCGGCATGGATGTGCTGTTGCCGGAAGCACGCGACATCTACCAGAAGGCGGGCGCCATCGTTGCGGGCGAACGGGTCCGCATCGGGCGGGACATCGTCACGCAGGCACTGAAGACTCCGCCTGCCGAATTCACCTTCCATGCGCGCAATCCTGCCCACAACATCCGCGTCGGCGGCAAGTGGATTGCCTTCGCACCCGTCGGCGGCCCGCCCAATTGTTCCGATCTCGACCGTGGCCGTAGGCCCGGCACGCTGGAGGATGCGAGCAATTTTGTGAAGCTGGCGCAGTTCTTCAACACCGTGCACACGGCGGGCGGCGCATCTGTCGACGCGCTCGATGTTCATGCCTCGATCCGCCATCTTCACATCACGCGTAACAAGATGGTCTACTCGGACAAGGTACCCTTTGTTTCCGCAACGGGACGGGCTCGGTTGTTCGACGGGCTCGAAATCGTGCGGCTGGCCCGCGGCGTCAGCCACGAGCAATTCATGGCGGAGCCTTCCGCCCATACCGTCATCAATACCAATTCACCACTGAAGCTCGACATGCCGATGGCCATGGGCATCATCGAAATGGCGAGGGTCAATCAGATCGTCGTGGTGACGCCCTTCACGCTTCTTGGTGCCATGGCACCTGTCACCCTAGCGGGCGGCATGGTGGAGCAGAATGCCGAGGCGCTGGCCGGACTTGCGCTGTCGCAGCTCGTGAGGCCCGGCGCCCCCTTCGTGTATGGCGGTTTCACCTCGAATGTGGACATGAAGTCGGGTGCGCCAGCCTTCGGAACGCCTGAATACATGAAGGCCTGCATCATCGGCGGCCAGCTGGCGCGGCGCTACAAGCTGCCCTATCGCACCTCTAGCACCAATGCGGCCAACAGCTTGGATGCGCAGGCCGCTTACGAGACGGTGTTCTCGCTTTGGGGCGCAATCATGGGCGGCGGCAACATCATCCAGCATGCAGCCGGCTGGCTGGAGGGCGGCCTCGTTGCCTCCTATGAGAAATTCGCGCTCGATGTCGATCTCCTACAGATGTTGCAGGAATTCCTGAAGCCCGTGGTTGTGGATGAGGATGCGATGGCCTTCTCCGCTATGGAGGAGGTGGGGCCGGGCGGCCACTTCTTTGGCGCGCAGCACACGCTGCAGCGCTATGCGACGGCCTTCTACCAGCCGCTGATCTCGGACTGGCGGAACTTTCAGAATTGGCAGGTAGCGGGCTCTCCCACGGCGGCAAAGAAGGCCAACGCGCTGTGGAAGCAGGCGCTTGCCGAATACCAGCCGCCCCCTCTCGATCCTGCCGTTCGTGAAGCAATCGATGCCTTCGTGGCGAAGCGCGTCGCTGAAGGTGGCGAGAAGACGGATTTCTAGTCGCGCGAATAGACCAGTCGCAGGCGTGGCGGGGATGTGTCGGGGCCACCCTTGGCAAGTTCGTAGGCGAGGCGGAGGGCAGCACCTTGATCCTCGCGGGACAGGCTGGCGAGAAAGCCGTTGAGTGCGGCCTCCAGTGCGCTGGCAAAACCCTTGTGCCCTTCGCGCGAGGCTTCATCGGCCACCATCGCGGCCATGCAGTAGAGCGTCACCGGACTTGGCTGTTCGGCGGCTTGCCGATAGTCTATTTCTGAACCACTCACATCTGCACCCGACCCCTTCCAGAGATTGCAAAATCATCCGAAATGCTGGCGCGGTGCAATATGGTAGAATTACTATAGTGGTTGACCTAGGGGAATGAGATCCGGGGGTTGACGTCATCGGGGCTGCTTGCTGAATGACAGGCATGACACCCGTGTTTTTCTACCATCTGGAGCGCCAACCGCTCGACAGCGTGCTGCCCAAGCTGCTCTCCACCAGCCTGGAGCGTGGTTGGCGGGTTGTGGTGCAGGCGGGTTCGGAAGAGCGCGCCGAGGCGATTGCTTCCCATCTCTGGACCTTCGACGACGAAAGCTTCCTGCCGCACGGCACCAAGGCCGATGGCTTCCCTGACCTGCAGCCGATCTGGATCACGGTGGACAACGACAATCCCAATAACGCCAACATCCGCTTCTTCGTCGATGGGGCGGCAATCGGCGACATCGCCGGGCTGACCCGCGCCATCATCATGTTCGATGGCAATGATGCGGAAGCCGTTGAAGCGGCGCGCGAAGGCTGGAAGCGCTTCCGCGGCGCGGGCCATGAGGTGAGCTACTGGCAGCAGGACGAGCAGGGCCGCTGGCAGAACCGCGCGGCCAAGGCCTGAGGCGTCAGCCCATCTGCGCCTCGAGCCATTGGTTCTCGAGTTCTTCCAGATCGCTGGCGAGCTTGGCGCGGAGCCTCGTGAAATCCCCCGCCTTCTTGGGCTCCTCGCTGTAGATGGCCGCGTCCGACAGGGCCTGGTCGAGAATGGCGATCTTGCCGCGGATCTCTTCCATGCGCTTGTCGAGTTTCTCCACGGCCTTTTGAATGGCAGCGGCCGAGGGGCGCGGCGCTTCCTTCGGCGCCTCCGCCAACGGCCTTGTGGCCGTGGACTTTTCCGTCCGACGGGTCTGCCGCGCCTTGTCAAGCACAAGGCGCACATAGTCTTCCATGTCACCGTCGAAGGGCTTTACCGTGCCGTCATTCACAAGCCACAGCGTGTCGGCGCAGGTTTCGATGATGTGCCGGTCATGGCTGATGAGGATGACAGCGCCCTGGTAGTCATTGATCGCCATGATAAGGGCTTCGCGACTGTCAACATCCAGATGGTTGGTGGGCTCGTCCAGCACCAGGATGTGCGGCGCATGGAAGGCAGCGAGCGCGAAGAGCAGGCGGGCTTTCTCGCCGCCTGACAGCGTGTCGCAGCGCGAATCTGCCAGCGACGCGCCGAAGCCATAGGCACCGAGCTTGGCGCGGCGCTTCGATTCCGGCTCATCCGGCATCAACTCGGCGAAATAGGAGTAAGGTGTTCGCTCAGGCGAGACTTCATCGAGCTGATGCTGGGCGAAATAACCGACCGTGAGCCGGGCGGGTGATTTCATCTCGCCGCCCATGGCCTGCAGCTTGCCGCACAGCAATTTGGCGAAGGTCGACTTGCCGTTGCCGTTGGAGCCCAGCAGCGCGATCCGGTCATCCGGGTCGAGCCGCAGGGTGATGTTTTTCAGGATCGGCCTGTTCTCGGCATAGCCGACACACACCTTGTCCCATTTGACGAGCGGTGGCGAGATAGCCTTTTCAGGATCGGGAAAGAAGAAGGGCGCCACGTGGTCTTCTACCAGTTCAGCGATGGGCTCGAGCTTCGCCAGCGCCTTCAGGCGGCTTTGCGCCTGCCGCGCCTTCGTCGCCTTGGCGCGGAAGCGCTCGATGAAGTCCATCATGTGCTTGCGTTGGTCTTCCTGCTTCTTCTTCAGCTTCACGGTGAGCGCCTGCTTCTCGCGGCGCTGGCGCTCGAAACTGTCGTAATTGCCCTGGTAGAGCGTCAGCTTGCCGCGCTCGAGGTGCAGGATGTAGCTCACCGCCTCGTTCAGGAGTTCCCTGTCATGGCTGATCAGCACGATGGTGTGTGGATAATCCCGGATGAAGCTCTTGAGCCAGACAGCACCTTCGAGATCGAGGTAGTTGGTGGGCTCGTCGAGCAGCAACACATCGGGCTTGGCGAAGAGTGCTGCCGCGAGGGCCACGCGCATGCGCCAGCCGCCCGAGAGTGCGGCGCAGGGGCCTGTCTGTGCTTCATCCGAAAACCCAAGGCCGCTCAGGATGGTGGCGGCGCGCGCAACGGCGGAGTGGGCGTCGATGTCGGCCAACCGCATCTGGATCTCGGCAATCCGGTGGGGGTCGGTCGCGGTTTCGGCCTCGGCGGTGAGTGCGGTCAGTTCCGCATCGCCCGCCAGCACCGTGTCGATGAGGCTTTCGGGCCCGCCCGGTGCCTCCTGCGC
>JBIIGF010000164.1:0-5098 GCA_044236665.1 Aestuariivirga sp.
GTTCGCGCTCGATCATCGGGAACCTGTCATGCACCAGCGCCCATGTCGCGTGCGACACCAGGATGCCATCCTTGTCGGCAAGGCCCTGAATGCGCGCGGTCAGGTTCATTTCGCCGCCGATGGCGGTATAGTCCATGCGCGAGGCGCTGCCGAAATTGCCCACCGTGCAATAGCCGGTATTGATGCCGATGCGGCAGTGGAACGGCCGCTCGATGCCGCGCGCGGCCCATTTCCTGCGAAGCCCGCGCAGGCTGCGCTGGATGTCGATCGCCATTTCAACGCAGCGGATGGCATCTTCCTGTTCGCCCGCTGTTTCAGGGTCACCGAAGAAGGCCACCACGGCATCGCCGATATACTTGTTCACCGTGGCGCCGTGGCGGCGTGCGATGTCGGTCACTTCCGTCAGATATTCGTTGAGGAGATCGGCGAGTTCCTCGGGCTCGATGTTGTCGGTGATGGTGGTGAAGCCGATGATGTCGGAGAAGAAGATCGTCAGCTTCTTGCGCACCGCCTGAATCTCGACATCGCGCGCGCCCGAGAAGATGGCGGTGAAGACCTTGGGTTCGAGATAGAGCGAGAGCTTTTCCGAAAGCCGCTGCAGTTCGCGGTTCTTCTGGGCAAGCTGCTCCTCGATTGCCTCGCTGTGCTCGATCGTTGCTTCGTAGAGCATCCTTGCGTCCTGCAACTCGTCCCGAAGCTGCTGCAGTGTGTCGGTGTGGTCCGCGCCCGTGCCGCCGTTCTCGTCCGGTGTGTTCATGGAAAGTGCCTCAGTAAGCGGCCACGATGCCGGCGATGACAAGATAGGACAGTTGATGCAGCATCTGGTCGATCCCCACCAGCCACCAGAAGGGCGTGTCGGCGGGCGTCCAGCCCTTCGCGTGGTTCAGGCGGTCCTTCGCCCAGTCGAGGTGATAGTGGAACAGGAATTCGCCGGTCAGGATCAAAAGGGTCAGGCCCCATGGGACACCCGCCACCAGCAGGATGGGAAGCGTCAGCGCCACGTGAACGCCCGCGTGCAGCAGGCCGCCGGGGTGGCCCCAAATGCGCCGGTGGGCGAGGATATAGGGGCTCTGGAAGACATAGTCGCCCAGGAAGTGCTTCATCTGGAAGGCAGCAAGCAAAAGAAGAAGCGCGATATTCGACAAGTTGGATTGTTCCGCCGGATAAGTTGGCCCGAACCGTAGGCAGCGGGGGCCGCCCCGGTCAAGCGAAGCTTGGTGGGACCGCCCTTGTGCGTCGTGGTTTCCGCCGCGCCCCAAATTGCGCTAGAAGCCATTGCCATGGGGTGGAGAGACATCAACATGAACCGCCGCAAGCCGCGCCCGAGCTTTGCTGTGGTTCCCCTCGAGGGCGATGGCGATGCACGCTCGGCAGTGCTGCGCAAAGCTGCGCGTGCAGCGGTGTCGTCTTGTGCCAGCCAGTGGCCTGCGCGAGATACCATGGCCGGCGCTCCCCAGGGCCTGGCCTTTGCGGCGGGCTACATCGCGGGCTTCGCGCGCCATCAGGGCTTGAAGCATGGCGTCGACGCAGAGCAGCACATGGCCGGGTTTGCCAGCATTCTTCTGGCGGAGGCACCGGAAGATCTGCGGGCGGCCCTCGCCGCACTCGCCTTTTCGCCGCGCGCCATCCTCTCTGCCCGTGCCATGCTTGCGGCAGCCGACGGCGCCGCCGATGCGGGCTATCTCACCGGCCACCTCGAATCTCTGTGTGGTAGCCGCAGGCTGCTGGGCCTTGCGGCTGAGATCTGGAGTGAGCCCGGGTCCGCCGGTCTCTATCTCACTGCCTGCGATACCGCGGCCGACCGGATGCAGACGCATCTCCCCACCGCCAGCCTGAGGTTCGATGAGGCAGAGCGCGCCGTGATCAGCGCCGCCTTCAGCCCTTCGGCGGGATGACGCCCTTCTTCAGGATGAAGCAGCCGTAGAAACGCGTCTCGCCGGTCACGATGACGGCATAGGCATCCCTTGCCTTCTCGTAGAAGGCGAAGCGTTCGACCGAGCCCATGGGCCAGGACTTTCCCTCCCGCGTGTCGATCACCGCCTGAACCTCCTGCTGGACAGGCGGGATTTCGGCAGGCTTCCCGACGATTTCCATGCGCGAGGCGGGCGCGTCCACGAAGCTGTCGAGGGGCATGACGGAGAGAATGGCGTCGATCGCCTCTGCCGCCGTCAGATTGTCCATGCGCAGCAACTCGCCCGTGACCGTATGGCGGGCCACCGAATCGGCCGGAAAATTCGTGTCGCAGATCACCAGGTCGTCGCCATGGCCCATGGCCCGGAGACAGCGGATCACATCCGCATTGAGGCGGTTGTCGAAGTTGCGCAGCATTGCCAGTCCTCCCAGAAGGTCAGGGAAGGCTAGTGGGATGGCTCCTCAAGTCAAGCAGGCTCAGTAGCCCTCGGGCTTTCCCGGCACTTTCACCAGCGCCTCGCCTTCCAGCACCAGCGTATCGCCCACGGCGCAGCGGCAGGCGAGTTTGACGCGGCGGCCCTTCTCCACCAGTTCGACCACCTCGACCGTCGCTTCCACATGATCGCCGATCCGCACAGGCGCGCGGAAATTCAGGGTCTGCGACATGTAGACAGCGCCCGGCCCCGGCAGCCTGGTGCCGATCACGGCGGAGATGAGGCTCGCGGTATAGAGGCCATGCGCGATCCGCCCGCCGAACGGCGTCGAGGCGGCGAAATGCTCGGAGAGGTGAATGGGGTTCCGGTCGCCGGAGATTTCGGCAAAGCCCACGACGTCGGAGGATTTCACTTCCTTCACGTAGGATTCGGTCATGCCGATGGAGAGGTCTTCGAAGTAGAGGGTCTGGGTCGGCGGAAGCATGGCACCTCAGGCTGCAACAGGTCCTAACGGCCCGTATGTATGCCGAACATGTTGAGGAGATGCACCAGCGCCAATAGTCCAATGAAGGCGGTCATAACGATGACGGGCGTGGTGGGGAGGAGGCGGGGCGAAAGCTGCGTCTTCGGGCGGCGCTCCAGCCGGACCAGTAAGCCGATGGCGGCCAGACAGGCCAGCAGCACGGCAAGGGTGATCCACAATTCGATGGTGTCGGACATGATGAGGGGCGGGAAATCGGCAGGCAGATTGGTTGACAGGTGAGGGTCACCCCGCTAAGGAACCCGCCAACGTTCAACAGGCGGGCCGGGGCTTCGGGGCTCCTTCTGCCTGAAATATCAGGTGAAGTCCATGAAAGTCCGCAATTCTCTGAAGTCCCTCCTGAAGCGCCACCGCGACAACCGCATGGTGCGCCGCAAGGGCCGTATTTACATCATCAACAAGACGAACCCGCGCTTCAAGGCGCGCCAGGGCTAAGCTTTTCAGCTGTCCTGACGAAGTTTTGAACGCCGTGGACGGGGATACCGTCCACGGCGCTCTTTTTGTTGCCATGATGGCTGGTGTAGGATCATGCCCATGCGCAGCCTTATGCTCCTCGCCAGCCTGATCGGTTTCAGCCTTCCCGCCGCGGCGGCGGAGGCCATGGACACTCCGTCGATCGAAAGCGGCGTGCTGGCCCCGGAAGACGCGAACCCGCCGGAGACGGCGCGCAAGCCTGCTGAACTCAGGGCCGATCAACTGGACACGCTGTTTGCCCATCTGCATCAGCCCGGTATCGCGCCCGGGCCAGTCGAGGCGAAGATCTGGGCCTTGTGGGGCGCATCCGATTCGCCCACGGCGGAGGTACTGCTCACCCAGGCCCAGCGGGCCATCAACGACGGCGCCCCCGCCGAGGCCCTCTCAATCCTGAACCGCGTCATCGCCACCTATCCCGATTTCGCCGAAGCCTGGAACAAGCGCGCCACGCTTTATTTCATGATGAAGCGCTATGACCAGTCGCTGGCTGACATCGACAAGGTGCTCGACCTCGAACCCCGCCACTTTGGCGCACTGGCGGGCAAGGGCCTGATCCTCGAACGCCAGAAGAAATACAGCCAAGCCCGCACCGCCTATGAGGACGCGCTGGCGGTCAACCCCAACCTCGAACAGGTGAAGGACGCGCTGAAGTCCCTCGACCGGATGGAGCAGGGGATTTAGCGTCTGAGGACGCCGTTGTCTTCGGTGTAACCACGCATTCACCCCATCCGTCACCCCGGTGCAGGCCGGGGTCCAGCTTCAGGGCCAAACATCGCCAAGGAAGTTCAGTTCCAGCCTCGGCCGGACGGACGGTTCGTGGTCCAGGGTTGGGTCGAACCCTTCCGAGGTTTTGGCCTCAGTGTCCGACCGTGCCGCCCTTGCCGACATAGGCGATGCGGATCATGTTGGTGGCGCCCGGCGTGCCGAGCGGCAGGCCGGCGGTGATGATGATGCGCTGGCCTTGGTCAGCGAAGCCCTCATCAACCGCGATCCGTGCCGCACGCGTCACCATGTCGTCGAGGTCGCGGGCGTCGTCGGTCAGCACGCAGTGGAGGCCCCAGACGAGGGCGAGGCGGCGCGCGGTGGCTGGAATGGGGGTCAGCGCGATGACAGGCGTATCCGGCCGCTCGCGCGACATGCGCATGCCGGTGGAGCCAGAGCCGGTATAGCAGACGATGGCCGAGAGCTTCAGCGTTTCCGAGATCGAGCGCGCGGCCGAGGAAATTGCATCGGCGCTGGTCGGTTCCGGCTCATAGCGCTGCGCCGTGATGATGCCGCGGTAAAGCGAGTCGCGCTCCACCGCCTGAGCGATGCGGTCCATCGTGGCCGGTGGCGCTTTCTGCTGAGAGCATGATCGCGTCCGCCCCTTCATAGACGGCGGTCGCCACGTCGGAGACTTCGGCGCGCGTCGGCACCGGCTCGACGATCATGGATTCGAGCATCTGGGTCGCCACGATCACCGGCTTGCCCATGCGGCGGGCGGCGCGCGTGATCTGCTTCTGCTTGGCCGGCACGGTTTCGAGCGGCAGTTCGACGCCCAGGTCGCCGCGCGCCACCATCAGGCCATCGGCAATTTCGAGGATCTCATCCAGAACCGTCAGGGCGGCGGGCTTCTCAATCTTGGCCATGACACCGGCGCGGCCCGCCACAAGCTTACGGGCCTCGGCCACGTCATCGGCGCGCTGCACGAAGGAGAGCGCGATCCAGTCCACCCCGATCGAAGCAGCGGCTTCGAGGT
>JBIIGF010000001.1:0-61867 GCA_044236665.1 Aestuariivirga sp.
CCGTGAGGCCAGCGCCGTTTAAACTCCCCACCCGCCTCCTCATGCTCATAAAGCGCAGCCTTTTCCTCGTCGGTCAGCAGGCCGTAAGGCACCCGGTTGTTGGTCATGTCTACGGTCATTTTCCCCTCCTCGCCGGGCAGTCGCGGCCTTGGTTGCAGTCGTGTGTGCAGGGTGGGCAGGTCATGGCTCCATCTCCACTTCAACGGGCATGGAGGTGCATTCCATGCTGTAGTCATAGTCGAGGGCATCGCCCACTGGCACCATCGCCTTCTTGCAGGCGGCTTCGGTTAGGAACGGGATGCCATAGGTGCTGCCGTCAATCGGCCCGCCGTGCATCGTGATCCATAGGACTGTCACATATTCGATCATTCCGGTATTTCCTCCCCATTGAACCAAAGCTCTGCGGCCTCTTTGTCAACGACAGCGATAGCATCACGCAAATCTCTCGCCGACTTCTTCCCGAAGTTGCGTTCCAGCATGACCTTGTTTAGGTCATGCTCCCTCAGAAAGTCCCGTATTTTGACTGAATACAGCTCGCCACAGAGCAAATTTCTAATCGTATTAACCGTGCGGGTTGATAGAACTAGGTTGCCAATAGTGTCGTTTGGAGCTGCAGCGACACTATCAATATACTCCTTCAAGTGGCGACCTCTAGCTTCGATCTGGCGCACCCGCTCAGAGCTTAGGCCATGTTCTTTGGCAACGGCGCTGAGGGTTTTTCCACCCTCAACCCGCGCACGATAGATTTCCCAGTTTCTATCTGTCATTTTACCATATCCCGTCATTTCCGCCCCCGTTCCCAAGCTGCGCGCGACAGCCGGTTGGCCAGTTCGTCCATGTCCTCGGTGCTGATCTGCTTGTTGTCCAAGATGGTCCAGTAGACGAGGTTCATGAACCGCTTGGCGGGCATGACCTTCGCGGCGTTGATCAGCCCCTCGACCGCTTCCTGCTGCACATCGCGGCGCGGCATGGCCTCTTCTTTTTTCTTCCAGAACATGTCTGCCTCCCTCAGTGTGCTGTTTGCTTGTTGGCGTGTTGATCGTCGTGCAGGTCTGCGGAGAGCCGCAGGCCGCGCGAGATCGCCTCGTTGCTGATCCCCTGAGACATCCCGTAGGTGTAGACCGTCGAGATGAGCGCAGAAATGATTTCGACTTGGGTCTTGAGGTACGCGCTGTGGATGGTCAGCGTCAGCGCGCACAGCTCGGAATTGTCCATCTCAGGCGGCAGTGCGCTCATCACGGCGTCTAGATGGGCTTCGGTAATGTTCTTGCTCAAAATGGGCACTCCTTGCCTTGCTTGTACCAGTCGCTGGTCTCCGCCTTTGGGTAGGCCTTGGGCTGGATCGGTTGTTTCGGTTGCTCCTTGGCCACGTCCCTCAACCCCATAAGGTCGAGGAACGCGCCGAGATCATTGTCGTCTGCCGTGCAGACCAGTTCCCACCGGGCCATCACTGATCCTTCGGGGTCAGGGTGTAGCCCAGAGCGTCAGCCAGCTCATGCAGGTACTCGTGCATGGACTTGTAGTGATACAGGGCGGTGTCGTCATCGCGACCGTGCATCCAATAAGCGATCACGCTCTTTTCGGCGATCATCTGGGCGGGGTGGTGACCCTTGAGCAGGTCGGTCTGGGCTTCGGGAAGCTTGATATTCATGTCATCTCTCCAAGAAACATCGTGTGTGAAAAACCATAATCCAATTGTAGGATTATGGTCAATCCCCTCGCGGAATTATTTTTGGGCCGGTTAAACCTCCCAACCCTGTTCCTTGGCGGCCTTGCGGATTGCCTTAATCACTTTTCTGGCCTGCTTTGCGTCCTGCAACCAGACGGTTTCCCCATCCTGCGTGACCTCGATGCTTTCGTCCCATGCACCAATGGTAATGGTGCTGTCATCTTCGCAGTTCTTGGCCTTTACCATGAAGGTCGTCATCTCACACCTCCTCCTCAATCATGGTTTCGTCGCAGTCGCCGCAGATGATCCGCATGCCCTGCTTGGCCCAAGCCTTGGCATCGCAGCACGGGCAGGTGTGCTTGAGCTTCGACAGGTCTTTCTTCTTGGTCTTGGTCCCAGCCCCAGCGGGCTGCGTGAAGTACGGTAGATCGAACGGCATCAGCTTGTCGAAGGCGGTCAGGAAGTCGCCCATCGGGTCGATGTAGTGCGTCATCTGGCGGCCCGTCTGCTTGCCGCCCGGCTCACCGGTGTTCGACGGGATCAGGCCGATCCGCTCCATCAGGCCAACCCACTCGCGATTGTGGTGACCCTTCTTGCCGGGCGTGCCGTACTCTTGCTGCTCAAGGTGGGTCATCTCGTGCACCAGCGTGGACAGGACGTCCACCAGATCGCGACCCATGGTGTTGGGGTTCAGGGCAATCTCGTGGGTGGTGTCACCGTCGGTGCGGTGCTTGAACTGCTCGGGCCAGAAGTAGCCGTTGGCCTTGCCCTTGCGGGTCAGAGTGAACAGCACCGGCGGCAGGCGGTTCTCGAACAGGTGCTCGTTGAAGTGGTTGAAGGCTTTGTCGAGGCCTTCGTAGGTTTCGGCGGTCGGGGTTTGGTAGTTGGTCATGGTCATCTCCTGTTTCAATAAGAACACCCTACATCGTACGATACACAGCGTCAACAATCAAAATGTGGGTTTTCCAATTCTCCCATCAAGTGCGCTTCATGGGGCGAGTGCGGAAGAAGCCCGCGTATTGGGGGTTTTCGGCCATGAAAAGGCGCGAGTAGAGCGCAATGAAGTCGTTCCTAATCTTGTAATCGTCACCTCTGGTGACGATGCTGGTCTCCCAGCGGATGCGGTTGACGACAAGCCATGCGCTTAGGTTCCGATGACCCTTCGAGATAGCCTCTCGTGTGAAGCGGCAGAAGAGCTCGTAGAACTCCGGGTTTTCGCTGTGCCACAGCTTCCATGAGGTGAGCAGAGGGCCGTCGAGGGCGTCTTTTTCTAGGGTGATGTGTTCGTAGGTCATGCTGATTACTCCGGTTTATGGTGGATGGCGTCCCAAACGGGGACGGGGTGTTTGAGGGGCGCGATGTCGGTGCGGCCCTGACGGCCCTCAGGCCAAAGCCTGCGGTACTCGGCCTCGGCGGCCTCCAGCGTGTCGAACTTCATGATCTCGTTGCCGTAGGGCGTCCAGTACGCGCCACGGCGGTGCTCGGGCCGCATCAGGTAAATGTGGTAGGGAACGACCGGATCGCGCCCGTTCCAGTCGCTCGTGGACATGCTGCGGATCACGTAGGTCATTCTGCGTCCTCCACGTTGGCGCGGATGCAATCGAAGGCGTGGTCAAGGTCTTCGCAGTTGCTGACGCGACCGCAGGGGTGGGTCACATCCCAAGTGCCGTGGTGACCCACCTCAACGAGGTAGATGCCGTCGACGGTGTTGATGGTGTAACGGTTGAGCATCACAGCTTCTCCCACGAGGACTTGTGCTTGTCGCCCTGCCAGCCGTGGCCAGAGGACGTGTCGCTCACGCGGACGATTGCCCAGCCGTGGTCGTTCCACTCGGTCAGGCGCTCGTAGGTCGCGACACCCTTGTGGCCCCAGCTGTCGCGCGTTTCGATGGTCTTGGTCTCGAGTATGGTCATGTTTATCTCCTCTTCACTGAAGACACCCTAGATCGTACGATACAGGGTGTCAACAATTCATTTGTGGGAATTCACACAGAGACAGGAAGAATTATCGTCTCGGCCACGCGCTCCCGGCATGCCTTTTTGTGCGCCAGCTTGACCGCCAGATCGTGCCGCCCGCACCAGCCTTCGACGGCCCACGCGGTGAAGTCGGTCCTCTCAATGGAGGCCAAGGCATCGGCCAGATTGACGCTCCACAATTGGTCCGGTGTCGTGCAGCCTCTCAGGAAGTGGCGGGCGCGCTCGATGTCCTGCTCGACCCGGCGCTTGAACTGGGCGTCGTCCTTCTCGTGGGGCGCACGCTCCAACCACTTCGACGTGCCGTCGAGGAACGCGTGGTGATACCAAAAGTTCTCCTTGTGCCAGTGCGGCCTCACGTTGGCGAGGCGTATGGCTGCCTCCTTGCTGTCCCGGTACAGGACCGCATGAGTGTAGGTCCGCATGGTGTTGCGGGTGTGCTTCTTGCCGTTGGCATCGATCACGAAATAATTGTTCATCTCACACCTCCTTCGGTCTGCTGATTTTGGTTTGCCGCACACCATCGCGGATGTCGTGCTCCTTGACGGTGGCTTTCACGCTCACCTTGCCGCCGCGCTCGCCGAGGCAGTTGGTGCCCTTGTAAACGACCACGTTACCGTCCGCGTCATGCATGACGTGCAGGTAGCTGTAGCCGTACTGACCCTCCATCGCGATGACCATGCGGATGGTCAGGTTGAACACGCGGCGCTCACCGACCTCGCCGACCCAGCCCGACTTGTCGGCGTCGGCCTGACGTGCTTCCTCGCGAGCCTTGGCGCGCTCTGCCACGCGGGTCTCGCCACGCTCGATCATGGCCAACACGGTCTTGGTCTGGCCGTCGGTCAGGCCGCCCCACTCGTTCACGCTTTCGCGCATCTTAACAAAGAAATCGCCGAGGCAGGCTTTCACGACCGGGTGGGTGTCGTGGAAAAAACCGTCATCGCGGTAGGTCGGCTCGAACTCGTCCAGTTCGAACAGGAATGCGTTGGCGCGAGCACCCTCAGCGGTGGCCAGCCACTTGGCTGCGCGGGTCTTGCGGGCGTTGATTTGGATGTTGCGCCGGATGGCGGCTTCGTAGCGGGCTTCATTCTGGATCATGATGGTCTCCCTTTCTCTCTAACTGAAAACACCCTACATCGTACGATGCAGGGTGTCAACAATCTTAATGTGAGAATTCACATAAACCTGCGTTCGTATTCCTCTCGCAGGGCTATCATCGCTCGGGGGTGTGTGAAGAAGGGTCGAGCCCGTGTCTTTGCCACACGCATCAGAGCGATGATTGTCTTGTCACTCAGGCTTTGCAGGTTCATCGCCACAGACCTCGATCAGGGCATCAGCCATCGCGGCGGCCTGATATGCCAGCTGGTACGGTGACCAGTGGGCCTCTATGGCGTGGGGGACCAGCGCCGCTGCCATCTGGGTGGCGATCTCAAGACGTTTACTTTCCATCGGTTTGCTCCTTCAGCATCAGTACCGCGTTCTGCGCCCAGCGGCGCACTTCCTCGACCTTCCGGATCATCTCCAGTCGTTCGTCCGTGTCGGCGCGGAAATCCTCGAAGCTCTCGGGATAATTCCGGCCATGAATGGTCAGATCGGCCACCCGGTCACGCAGCTTGTTGGCCGCGTTGTAGATGTCCATGAATTCTCCGATCAGGGTCGTGCCCCGGTCGCCGTTCAGATTTACCTTCATCCGCATGTCTGCACCTCCATGCCCGGACACTGCCCGATAAAAAAATCGACGTCAACATCGAAAATGTTCTTGAACCCACATTCACTATGTTGTACACCGTACGAACAACTAACCGTGTTCTTTAGGAGACTGACATGACCATCAACGTGAACATCACCCTCGCCGACCGTTACGCCGCTGTCCGCGCCGCTCGTGATGCGGCCCAGAAAGAACTCGACGCCCTGTCCAAAGAGATCAAGGCTATGGGCCAAGAAGTCCTTCACGGCGTCACCTGCGACCTGCACCTGTGCCTGTCCGAGCAGATGCGTGTTGACCAGTCGCTGATCGACCCCGCCATCGTTGAGGCTGCCCGCCGCCCGGTCCTCGTCGAGACCATCCGCGTCAAGGCCAAGGGCATCGCAGCATGATCCGCCGTTATTTCATCTGCAGCAGTGATGCTTACATCGTTGGCGTCCACAAAACCTTCCAGCTTGCCAATCATCACCTGCGGTCCATGGAGGCCCACTACGTAGAGGAGGGCTACAAGATCATCGATAAAAGTCGAGAGCACTCGATCCTCGCCGATTGCCGATGGATCGTCAGGATTTACATTCAGCGCGTCGATTTCGACTGAGACCATCGAAGCACCTCGTCATCTTTTCAGCGCGTCCAGAAGGCTCTTTTGCGTGGCATCCTTGTTGCGCAAGACCCCGAGGACGCGCTGGTCAATTGTATTGTTCGACACGATATGCGCGATCCGCACCGGGCGCGTCTGGCCCTGCCGGTGAAGGCGGGCGTTGAATTGCTGGTAGTATTCGAGCGACCAGTTCAGCCCAAACCACACGCACAGCGCGCCACCCTTCTGCAGGTTCAGGCCGTGCCCAGCCGACGCCGGGTGCGCCAACAGCATCGGGATTTCCCCACGGTTCCAAGCGTCGATGGTCTCCTGCTTTTTGTCCAAGACCCGCGCCTGCGGAAACCGCTCCACCAGACGCTCGAGATCGCTCTTGTAATTGTAGGCCACCAGCATGGTCTCGCCGGGGTTATCCTCGACAATCTCTGCCAGAGCGTCGAGCTTGGCGGTATGGGTCTCTGACCACGCCCCTGAGCCGTCGGTGTACAGCGCGCCATTGGCGTATTGCAGAAGCTTGTTCGCCAGCACCGCCGCCGTTGCCGCCTCAACCTCTTCGCCGTCGATCTCGGCCAGCATCGTACGTTCGAAGTCCAGATAACCGACCATCACATCGGGCGGCAGGTCGATGCCAACCGTCAGGTCGATGCGCGCGGGCATGTCGAGGTAATCCTCCGCGTTCATGTGCACGACCTTGTCCAACAGCAACCCGTGTATCCTGTCTGCCGATCCGGGCCGGAGTTCGAACTTGCGCCCGAAATAGTCAGCCTCAAAGAACCGCTGCTTGTAGCCTGTCAGCGTACGCCCGAGGCGCTCGCCGTAGTCGATCAGGTACATCTGCGGCCAGAGGTCCAAGAGGCCGTTTGGCGATGGTGTGCCGGTCAGGAGCACCATCGCGTCGATGTGCGGCAGCATCTTCCGCAGAGCCTTGAAGCGCTTGCTGGAGGCGCTCTTGAAGCTACTGCTCTCGTCTATCACCACCACGTCAAACGGCCACTTGGAGCCATAGTTTTCGACCAACCACGGCACGTTCTCACGGTTGATGACGTACACGTCCGCATCGAGCGCCAACGCGCCTCTGCGGGCCTTGTCCGACCCGGTGCAGACCGAGACCCGCAGGTGCCTGAGATGCTCCCACAGCCGCGTTTCCTGCGCCCACACGCTGTTGGCAACGCGCAGGGGTGCGATGACCAAGACCTTGTTGGCCATGAAGCCGTCCAGCATGTCGCTGATGGCTGTCAGGGTCGACGTCGTCTTGCCCAGACCCATGTCCAGCGCCAACATGCACCGCCGCTCGCGCAGCACGAAATCAATCGCCTTGCGCTGGTAGCCGTGCAGGTCATCCCGAGAAAGCATTTGCGGCCTCCATGCTGTCGATCACCAAGACCCGGCAGCCGAGCCTCCGGCGGGTCTCGTGGTCGCGCTCCTGCAGGGGCGTCGGCTTCTTGCCGGGGGCCTTCAGCTCGACAAAGACAATCGAGCCGCCGGGAAGCGTGACAAGGCGGTCAGGGACCGACCGCCTGCCCGGAGAAACAAACTTCTCGCAGAGGCCCCCGAGAAGCTTAACCCGCTTGCACAGCGCGTTTTCAATGTTTTTCTCAAGCATCGTTGATCCCTATCTGTCCAAACACCATCTTCGCCATCTCGACGTACCGCTCGAAGTCAACGTCGCTTGGGAACATCTCGGGCAGGTCGAGGCAGGGCTTGGCCCCGTCCGACTGGGGCACCTTGTTGGTGTTCTTGGCGTAGTTGATGGTCTCGTCGGCCCCCACCCCGGTCGAATAGTAGAACCGCACGGCCTTGCCGATGGGCTCGCCCCGCCAGACCGCGCCGCCGGTCACCTTGCGCAGCATCACAAACTTGTTCAGGTCGCGGCAGGAGCGGATCACGCTGCGGTAGTCGGCCTTCCCGGCAAGGTGTTCTGCCACCGCATCAGAAACGATCTCGAACACCGGGTTTTTCATCAGCCCAGCCTGCGCGAACGCCCCCTTGCGCTTGACCGACCCGTCTTTCTTGACCGCGAAGTAGTTGTTCACGTCCCGGCTGTGCAACGCCACATAGTCGCTGCGCTCAAGCTCGTATGAGGTGTCGAGTTCCCAGCCGAACATCACGTCGGCCAGAGCGTTCTCCATCGTCTTGGGGGCGAAGACCACGATGCCGTCTGTGTTGGCGCTCACCACCTTGGCACCGATGTCCTCGACGCGCTCGATCAGCATCAGCAGGGCCAGCTGGCCGGTGATGGTGGTCTGGATCAGGAGGTTCGGGGCGTAGAGGGCGGAGTACTTGCTCCCAAGCTTCCCGAAGCTTCCGTTGACCACGATCTTAAGCGTGTCGGCTGTCACCTTGTTCCCAGACCGCTTCGCTGCGATGCGGCGTTCGACGATGCTCTTGTAGACCGCCGTGAAGTCATCCCCCATGTTGTCGGGCGCGATGTCTTGCTGCAGGATGATCGAGGGGTAGTAGGACGCCACGTCGAAGTCCGCCAGAATGTGGGTGCTCCCGGCGTAGACGCTCTGGCTCTTCTCGCAGGAGTGCAGGCCCCCGATCCCCATCTGGTATTCGCTGCCGCCCACCGCGATCCGGGTGTCCTTCAGCCAGTCGGGCAGGGCGATGGAGCCGTTGGGCGAGAGACCAAACTTGTGGTCGAGGATGCGCGAGAAAATCTCGTTCAGGGTCGCGCTCTTGAAGGAGATGATCTTGGGGTCGAGGTATCGGAACGTGGCGGTGTCGGCGATCTTCGGTGCGCGCAGGCTCTTGTTCGACACCCGCTCGATCTCGCTCTTCAGGACCGTCTCGGCGATCTGCGCGTCGGACTTCGACCGAAGGTCAACGCCGTACTCAGCGCCCATCTCGACCCGCAGGGCAACCTGTTTTTCGACAGCCTTGTACAGCTCGTCCGTCACCCGCAGGTCGTTGATGCAATACTGGCGCAGCACCTCGCGCTGCTCGGGCGAGATGCTCGCGCTCGGATCGATGGGCAACTCCTGCAGCTTTCGGTAACCCATGCGGCCCGCGTAGACCTTCAGGCTCGCCTGACCCGGCACCACGTCGATGATGTCGATGTGATCCCAGCTGTTCGGCACGCTGACGTTCATCTCTTTGCAGACGCGCCACGCGGGGAGGTTCGAACGGATGATCTCGTCCGACAGGTTTTTCAGCTCCCCACAGTCGCGCTTCTGCAGCGCCGCCGCGATCATCGGCAGGTCGTAACTGTTGCCGTTGAAGCTGATGGTGGTGTGAGTGTTCATGAGGTTGGCCAAGCGGGGCATCACCAAGTCTTTGCCGGGGTACATCTCAAAGGATGCGGCCTTACCTGTTTCGCGGTCGAGAAAGCAGATGAGGAAGTAATCGCGGAAACATTCCACGTCCAAAATCAGTGCCATGAGGGGTGTCCTTCATATCTGGCTATGTGGGAAGGGGCGACCGAAGCCGCCCCTAAGATTTTACATGAAGTCTTCGTCGCTGTCGAAGGCCTCGAAGTCATCGGCGTTCGCGGTTTCACCATCAGCGAACGGCTCACCGTCCTTGTAGAACTGGACGCCCAGAAGGTTCGCGTTGATGCGCTTGCCCCACTGATTGTTCTGCGCCCACAGCTCGATGATCGCATTGACGTAGCAACCGGCGTAGACGCGGTTGTCGTTCTCGGTCAGGGGGCTGCGGTCACGGTCCAGCACCATGGGGCGCTTTGAGGCGCTGGCCTTGATGCTCATGTGGCCTGCGTAGCCCGCATACTCGACATCGTCGCCATCGCGCAGACAAATCTTATCGGCGGGAAGCTTTGCACCCTTCAGGCCGTCCTTGATCATCGCCTTGATGGCGGCTTCGATCTCGGCGATTTTGTCGGCTTGGGTGGCTTTGTCGAGCAGGAACGTCCCCTCATACTTGGTCTCTTCGCCAGAAAACACTGCCTTGCGGAACAGTGACGGGAAGGACAGGCGGACGTTCGAGAGTTTAATTTTTGCCATTTCAGGTTCTCCTTTTGGCGTTCATTGCTGTCAACGCAGCGGGGTCAATCTTCACTAAACTGTTCGTCGGCGCAAGATGAAAAATCACCGGCGCTGATATTGATCGCGGGACGCTTGTCGCTTTCGGGCGCAAGTGTCGGGGACCCAAGGGGTTTCACGATCAGGTCGGCGATCTCACCGGCCCGCTTCTTACCCAAAACCTTCTCGGCCTGCGCAGGGCTGATGATTTTGCGCGTGAAGGCCAGATCGGGGCCGATCAGCTCGTCTAGAAGCTGCTCTGCCTCCTCGACGTTTTCCCACTGGCGGTTGCTCCGACCCTCGACCAGCTTGTAGCCGGGGAATTCCCCGCCGTTGCTCAGGCGCTCCCTCACGAGCCCCTCAATCGCACCCAGCCACCCCTCGATCATGGGCTTGGCTTCAAGGGCACGGCGCATCTGTGCGTCCGTCAGGGTGTTGGCCTTCGGGGCGTTGTCCAGATCGTCGAAGTCCGCCATGATGACGTCCTGCGTCATCTTCTGCAGCGCAGCGCAAGACGCCTTGGCCCGGCAGAACCGGCACTGCTTCTCGCCGGGTACGCGGGGCGCATCCTCCTCAAGGGCCTCCTCGGCCCGCTGCTTGACCCATTCCGCCCAGCGCAGCAGGTCAGGGACACTGATTTCCCATTGGCTGATGTGGTCGAGGCGCGGCTGGACGATGTGAATTTGGATGCGCTCGATGTCGAAGATCATTTCGTTCATCGTCAGCGCCCCGAGGGCGTAGAGCATGGCCTGCGGGTTTTCCTCCGCATCGACGCGGACCCCCATGCCGTACTTGAGATCGCAGATGTGCAGGGTGTCACCCTTCACGATTATCGCGTCGGCTGTCCCGAACCCGCCCGGCACCCAGTCCTCGTAGCTGACACGCATCTCAATATCGAGAGCATCACACCCAACGGCGAGGCTGTTGACGTGCTCCACATAGACCCGGACGAAGTCGGCCATGTCCTGATCTTCGTAGAGATCGAGAAACTCGTTCGCCTTGACCGAGGCGTAGCGTGACCAATCCTCGACCTTGACATCCTTTGGCGGGAGATGGGCCATGCCCAGCACCTGCTCGGCCAGCTCGTGGGCTGTCGTCCCCTCCTCGGCGAAGGGGCTGCTGGTGTTGGGGATGCCGTCCTCGGCACTGACGCTGCCGGGGCAGTTGAGCCAGCGGTGCGCGTTCGACGCACCGAGCTTTGCGTGGGCCGCCATGTCAGTTGCTCCCCAAGGTTTTCAGCCAGTCGTAGAACTCGGTCGTCTGCGCACCCTTGAGGTCGCTGATCTTCTTGGCACCGGCATTGGCCAGCCAGTCGCGGATCGCGTCCTTGTGACCCTCGCGCGAACGCGCCAAGGTCAGGTCTTTGACGTCCTGCTCGGTCGGCCCAGTCTGTGCCGGTGGGGCCGGGGGTGCCTCGGTCTTGGTCTCGGGGGCCTTGGTCTCTTCAACCTTGGTCTCAGGAGCCGGAGCCGGAGCCGGGGACGATGCCGACTTAGCCGTGAGGGCTGCGGTGAGCGCCTCGATGGCTGCGGTCAGGGCGTCGAGTTTTTGTTCTAGCATTTTAGCATTCCTTCTGTTGCGTTTCGCTACGATATGTGTTGATCTGTACGGTGTCAACAAGGAGGAGGCCGCGAATGTTGAGTTCCATGCAGATGGCCAAAATCATCGGCATCAGTAAAAACAAGCTGGTCGATCTGGCGAACAAGGGGCTGGTCCCTGCGTTGAGATTGCCCAGCGGCCATTATCGCTTTGACCCGCAGGAGGTGATCGACACCCTGCGTACTAAGGTAAAGGTGGGCGGCGATGATGCTTAAATTCACATACTGCAAGAACTTCGCGCATGCCGAGACACGGGAAGTCGAGTGGGATGACTTTGCCGAGGCTGTGTCCAAGTCGGTCGGCTACGCGACCAAGGAGGAGAGCGTTCGCCGGGCGGCTGTCGTTGGCGGATTGCGCGAGGATGAAACCGTGGGCCGGGCCGAGAACATCGCCTGCCGCACCATGGCGTCACTGGACTATGATGACCTGCCCGCCGGGACCACGATGGATGACGTCGAGCTGGCCCTGTCGCTCGGCCTCGGCTGCGCCTTCGCGGCTTACACCACGTTCAGGCACACGCCCGAGGTTCCGCGCTTTCGCGTGTTCGTCCCGCTGTCCCGCGCGGTCAGCCCGTCAGAGTATCCCGGTGTCGTAGACCAAATCCGCGAGGCAATCGACCTCGAGGGCTTGGATGACTGCTCCTACACCGTCAACCAGATTATGTTTTTAGCCTCGCATCGTCATGGTGTTACGCCGTGGAAGCTGTCGCAGGCTGGCGAGCCATGGTCCGTGCCAGAGGTCGTTGAGGGCGGCATCACGTTTGGGTCGGCGCGCAACGCAGAAGAGGCGGATGATCTCGAGATCGCTGTGGCCTCACGCCCCCTCGACATCTCAGACGATGCGATGATGAGCCTGCTCGAGACCTATCAGGCTGAGGGTCTGGACTATGACCAGTGGCTCAAGGTCGGCATGGCGATCTACCACCAGACCGAGGGCAAGGGGTTTTCAACGTGGGTGAAGTGGTCGTCGGAGAGTAGCAAGCACGATCCCAAGCACATGCGCGTCAAGTGGCGGAGCTTCGGGGGTCGGTCGAACCCGGTCACCATGGCCTCGATCATCGCCGCTGCGGGTGGGTCTCGCGCTGTCAGTGTCGACGTGGCGAGCCCGGTCGCGCTGTCCCTTGAAAAAGAAGCCGAGCAAGTCTGCGACAGACAGACCTACTCGGCTTTTAAGAAGCGTGTACAGGCTCTTAACGAGGTTCAGCTCTCCCCCGATATCCGTTCCCTTTTAGCAAAGACCGTCTATGAGGTCTACGCCAAAGAGGCTGGGATGGGCCTGCGCGAAGTAAAAACATCTTTCAAGCCGATCCGGGGTAAGCGCCCGGCTGGTGGCGATGGTGATGGGGAGGTGTCCGCAATGGACACCCCTGAGTGGCTCGAGGGCTGGGTGTACGGTGAGGCGGATTGCGTCTTTATCAACACGGCTGTCTCGGACTATGCCATCAAGCGCGAGGCTTTCCGCGCGAAGTATGACCGGATGCCCGAGTGCGTGGGTCTGGAGATGGACGCGGCAAGCTTTGCCCTCAACATCGTGCGAATTCCGACGGTGGTCAGGGGGATGTACTGGCCGGGTATGCCCAAGCTCTTCAACACCGAGGGCAAGGATCACGTCAACACCTACCACGACAGCGGGATCGAACCAGCCGAGACGCTCGACGGTGATGCCGATGGGCAGGCGGTGGTCGACATGTTCGTTCGGCACGTTCGCAACAGCGTCTCCGACATCCGCGAGGGTGATCTGCTGATCGACTTCATGTCCTACGTCTACGCGAACCCCGGAAAGCGCGTGAAGTGGGGCATGCTGATCTGGGGGATCGAGGGCAACGGCAAGACCTACTTCTTCCATATCCTGCAGCTTTTGATGGGCCGCAACGTCACCGTCATCAACACCAGCATGATTGAGCGCCCCTTCAATGACTGGGCCGTGGGGTCGCGCCTGATCGGGATCGAGGAAATCCGCATCTCCGGCACCAACAAGTGGCGGGTGCTTGATCAGCTGAAGCCGATGATCTCGAACGACAGCATCGCAGTGGAGCCCAAGGGGGCCACGCGGTATCACGCGCCCAACTTCGCGTCGTATCTGATGACCACCAACCATCAGGACGCCGTGCCGATGTCGGACAACGACCGGCGCTACTGCGTGATTTTTACCCGGCACCGGCGGCAGGAAGACCTCTTCGTGCAGCACGGTGGGCGAGATCAGGCGGCTGACTATTTCTCTCGGCTCTTCGGGGAGAGCGAGCGGCGCATCGACGCGATTGGTCGGTTCCTGTTGGACCGTAAGCTGTCGGCTGATTTCGATCCGACGGGCCGGGCACCCGTGACTGGGGGCCTCTTGGAGATGCGCGAGGCGAATGTTTCTGATGACCGTCAGGCTATCGAGGAGGCCATTGAGGATCACGCCTGCGGGATCGTCAGCGCCTCTGTACTGGACGTCACCTACCTGAACAGGTGCGTGACGATGGAGGGCGGATCACTGCCTCAGGGGCGCGTCATGGCGGGTATTCTGCGCGAGCTTGGGTACACGCAGGTCACCAAGAAGCGCGTGAAGATCAGGGGCGGTCTCTACTACGTCTGGTACAACAAGAATGCGATGAGCGACGACGAGGCGAAGGCTCATGTCCGCAAATGGCATGAGGGTGGCGAAGAATTCGTCGATGAGCCCTTCTGAGTGCGCGGTGAGGTTCTAAAGGAGCGCAGTTGGTTTAACTGCGCTCCTTCACTGCGCACCGGTTGTTTTTTTCTCTAACTCTTTATTATTCTTTTCTTTTTTCTAACTAAGGAAAGATAAAGTAGAGGAAAAGTGTGCAGTGATCAGTGAAAAGCCATTATGGGGAGGATCGAATTTGAAATTTGAAAATTGGGGGTGTCAGGGGGTTTTCACCAAATTTCAAAATATAAGGTATAATGGTAATGGGTTTAAAACGACCGCGCACCGCGCTCTTTGGCCCCATTTGCGCACCGCTGGGTCACCGCGCCCCTGCCGAGAACAAACCCCTTTGCAAGGGGTAATAATTCGCGGTATTGTTACCCCACGACCTATCCGCATGGTCTTCTGCCTTACCTCAGCCCGGCCTCGCGCTGGGCTTTTTCTTTGGTCAGATCAGCCTGTCGACAAGACAGCCGCGTCGGTGTACTTTTGGGCATCAACATGAGAGGCACATGATGGGTCGCCCAACTTTACGAACCAATGAACTGGAAGACGACATTCTATCGCGTATCGCCTGCGGTGAAAGCCTGCGGAAAATTTGCGATGAAGATGGTATGCCAAACATCTCGACGGTCATCAGGTGGCTTGCTGCCGATGAAGATTTTGCACTCAGGTATGCGCGCGCGCGCGAAATGCAGGCCGAGATACTGGCCGATGAGATGCTCGATATTGCTGACGACGACAGCTCTGACCGCATAGAAACCAAAGACAGCACTGGCAAGGTCATCAAGAGCGAGCAGAACAATGTCGCCGTGGCGCGATCCAAGCTGAAGCTGGAACAGCGGCGCTGGTGGGCCGAGAAGCTGCGTCCGAAGGTCTACGGTGCCAAGGTCGTCGTTGGCGGTGCCGAAGACATGGCCCCGATCAAGACATCCACGCAACTGGACGTGTCGAACCTTTCGCTCGAGGAGCTGGAGGTTCTGGGGGCTGCGCTGCAGAAGTCTATTGGGAAAGATTGATCTCCCCTTTGCAGTAGACCCCAACGCCTTGATGCGCCGGATTGAGAAGCGCAAGTGCGAGCTTTCGCTGGCCGAGTTCGTCAAGGCCGCGTGGCATGTGATCGAACCGGGCCAGCCGTACACGCACGGCTGGCACATCGACTTCATCTGCGCGCACCTCGAGGCCATCACAGATGAGCACCAGTTCGATGACGGCACGTTCTACAACCGCCTGCTGGTGAACGTGCCGCCCGGCACCATGAAGTCGCTGCTGATCGGCGTGTTCTGGCCCTCGTGGGAGTGGGGCCCGCGCAACATGCCGTACATGCGCTACGTCTGCGCCAGCCACAGCCAAGACCTCGCCCTGCGCGACAGCGTGAAGATGCGCCGCCTCATCAAGAGCGAATGGTATCAGGGTCACTGGGGCGACATTGTCGAGCTGACCGCCGATCAGGACGCCAAGGGTAAGTTCGAAACCACTGCCACCGGCAGCCGACAGGCCTGCGCCTTTGAAGGCATCACGGGCTATCGGGGCGACCGCGTCATCATCGACGACCCGCATAGCGTCGACGGGGCCAACTCCGACGCCAAGCGAAACACCGTGACCCAGCTCTTCAAGGAAGCCGTCACGAGCCGCCTGAACAACCCCGACAAGTCGGCCATCGTCGTGGTGATGCAGCGCCTGCACGAGGAGGACGTCTCGGGTGTGATCCTGTCCAAAAACATGGGCTACGACCACATCATGCTGCCCATGCGCTACGACCCCACGCGGGCGAACGTCACCATGCTGGGCTATGAAGACCCGCGCGAGGAAGAGGGCGAGCTTCTGTTCCCTGATCGCTTCCCCGATGAGGTCGTCCTGCGCGATGAAAAGGCCATGGGTCCGTACGCTACAGCCGGGCAGTTCCAACAGCAGCCCGAGCCGCGCGGCGGGGGCATCATCAAGGACGTCTGGTGGCAGCTTTGGGACCGGCCAGAGTATCCCGGCATTGAGTATGTGGTGGCGTCACTGGACACCGCCTACACCACCAAGGCCGAAAACGACTTCAGCGCCCTGACCGTCTGGGGCGTGTTCTCTGGGTCCGACCAGACATCGACCACACGTTCGGTCGACCGGTACGGCAGGACCATCGAAGTGCGCACCAGCTACCAGTCCGAGAGCCTCGGGCCGGTGCCGAAGCTTATGCTGATGTACGCTTGGCAGGAAAAGCTCGAGCTGCACGAGCTGGCTGAGAAAGTCATGTCCACCTGCAGCCGCATGCGCGTTGACAAGCTCCTGATCGAGAACAAGGCCGCCGGGTACAGCGTGGCGCAGGAAGTCCGCCGCCTGATGGCCAGCGAGGACTTCGCGGTTCAGATGTACGACCCCAAGACACTGGATAAGATGGCCCGCCTGTACGCCGTGCAGCACATCTTTGCCGAGGGTATGGTCTATGCGCCCGATAAGGACTGGGCCGAGCTGGTGATCCGGCAGTGCAGCGTCTTCCCCAAGGGCAAGAACGATGACCTCGTCGACACCGTCTCAATGAGCGTCGGCCACCTGCGCCAGATCGGCCTCCTGACCCGCGCACCGGAGCGACTGGCCGAGATCGAGGACGCCCAGAAGTTCACCGGCAACGACAATCAATCTCTGTACGGGGTTTGACATCACAGGGGCGATGTGCGTTTATCCAATCTGGTGATGTGGAGGTAATGGCACCATGAAGCGCGTACTTTGCAATGCAATCGTCGACCCCATGCCGGACGGTGAATTCGCGGTCACTGTCACCGGCGTCGGCCACCACGATGGGGTGACCCGCGTGTATCACATTGAGAAGGACAACGAGGATGACGCCGCCAAGGAAGGCATCCGCCTGTTCGTCGAAGAGATCGGGGCTGAAGACTGATGGGCTCTCAAGTTCTCGGGATGGGCGACTGCATCTTCATGATCGGCATGGCCCATTGCGAGAAGCTTGATGAGGTGTTGCCCTTCATCGCCTTTGGTCCGTATGAAAAGATCGCAGCCGGGCTGGGTAACATCGAGGTGGGCAAGCCCATGACGGGCGGCGAGGACGTGGGGCATATAGTCTCTGAATTTTCTACCCACGGAAGTGTCGTCTTCCTCAACACCTTCGAGACCTGCGTTGACATGATGAACGCGATAAAGACCCTCGTCGATCACGCGGTCGACACTGAGTGGGTCCTGAGAGAAACCAATAAAATCACGGTGAACTGATGATAATCAAATGGCTGAAGAACCGGCGGGCCATGGAGCTTGCCGCCGCTGAGCAAGAGAGGGCCGAGCGCAAGGCCCAGCGCGATCTGGATGAGGCCCGGAACATCCAGCAGCGCGCCATCCAGAAGGAGCTTGGTATTCACGGGTGGGATGATGGGCAGGCGTGGCTGCGGCTGCACCAACTGCTGAAGAGCCACGAGGACCGGATCACAGCATTGGAGGGCAAGCAATGATCCTCAACGGCAAGTATCTCCTCGAGGCTGCGCCCATCAAGGACATGCTGACGACCAAGGAGCGCGCCAATGGCGTGTCTCACGGCCTCGGCGAGGCCGGGTACGACATCAGGCTCAAGCAGACCATCGAGTTCCGCCGCAGCGACGACCCCCGTTATGGGCCGCGCGTCTATGTCAACGGCATCGACAAGGCTGGCAACTTCACGATTGCCTCGACCATCGAGGAGTTTCAGATGCCCGACTACCTCGTGGGCATCGTGCATGACAAGTCGACGTGGGCCCGGCGCGGCCTGTCGGTCTTTAACACGGTCATCGAGCCGGGTTGGAATGGTTTCCTGACCCTCGAGCTGGTTTATCACGGGCCGGGCAACCTTCTGATCCCCGCAGGCGCGGGCATTGCGCAGGTCGTTTTCCACCATCTGGTGGAGAATGTATCGTACGAAGGAAAGTACCAGAACCAAGAAGACAAGCCGGTGGGGGCGATCAATGGCTAAGTGGCGCGAGATGGATAAATGCGAAAACTGCGGGGCACCGACTGATAGCCACATGCACACTCTGGTGTGCTGCAATCCCGCTATGGTGGAAGAGCCTGAGGTTGCAGTGGTAGACGACTATTACTCCCTGCGCTACGTCCTGAAGATGGCGCTCGAACAGGCGTCCGTTGGCAAGGGCAAAGATCGCCATGCCAACGACAAGCCCTTTGACCGGCAGCCCATGATGGAGATCGGTCGCATGGTTGGTCCGGGGTTCTGCCTTGGTCAGGCCATCAAGAAGGCGCAGGAGGCAAGTCGCATGGAACCCGATGCGGCTCAGCGCGAATTGCTGGGCGCGATCAACTACCTTGCGGGTGCCTACCTTCTACTGGAAGAAATCGAGGCGACCTGATAAGATCGCCCGCAACCTGACCCCTGAAGGGACCATGATATGCCTCTCGTTCCCGGCCTAAACCCTGCCGTACGCCTTGAACATGACCCCGAAGACGCTGCAATCTCTGCAATGGACGTCACGGTTGAGAACACCAACGAGGACGTCGACGTCCCTCAGTTTTCGGACGACGGATCGCTTCTGAGCATCGAGCACGGCGACGGGTCGATCACCATTTCGCTGGACGGCAAGCCGATCTCCGAGAACGAGGAGGAGAAGGACACCCGCTGGTTCCGCAACCTCGTCGACGACATCGACGATCAGGAACTGAGCATCATCTCTGAAGACCTTCTGCGGGGCATCGCCGATGACCTCGAGAGCCGCCGGGACTGGGTCGATGACCGCGCGCAGGGCATGAAGCTTCTGGGCCTCAAGATCGAGTTGCCGGGCATTCAGGGCAGCAATGACGGTGCGCCGGTCGAAGGTATGTCAAAGGTCCGGCACCCGCTCTTGCAGGAAGCCGTGCTGCGCTTCCAAGCCAACGCCCGCTCCGAGATGCTGCCGACCGACGGCCCGGTGAAGATCAGGGACGACGGCAACTCCAGCTCGGCTGAGCGCGACAACATCGCCGATGCCTTTGAGAAGGACTTCAACCACTACCTGACGTCCACCGCGACCGAGTACTACCCGGACACGGATCGCATGTTCCTCATGCTGGGCTTCGGCGGCACGGCGTTCAAGAAGGTGTACTTCTGCCCGTTGCGCAATCGCCCGGTCTCCGAGAGCGTCAACGCGGACGACCTGATCGTCAACAACGCGGCCACCGACCTGTCCAACTCGCGCCGGGTCACGCACCGCGTCTATCTCAAGCCGTCGACCGTGAAGCGCCTGCAAATCCTTGGCGTGTACCGCGACATCGAGCTTTCGACCCCAGTGTCGCCCAGCCCGGACAGCGTTCAGGAAGCCAAAGCCTCCCAGCAGGGCGTGTCGATTGACAGCTCGAACCCGGATGACCGCGACCGCGAGATTTACGAGGTCTACTGCGAACTGGACCTCAAGGGCTTTGAGCACAAGTACAAGGGCAAGACCTCCGGTCTGGAAATCCCGTATCGCGTGACCATCGACGTGTCGTCGCGTGAGGTGCTGAGCATCGTACGGAACTACAATGAAGAAACCGAAGTGCTGCCCGAGGCTCGCAAGACCTTCGTCAAGTACACCTTCGTACCGGGCTTTGGCTTCTACGACATCGGCCTGTTGCACATCCTCGGTAACACCACCAACGCGGTCACCGCAGCGTGGCGCGAGCTTCTGGACGCGGGCATGTTTGCAAACTTCCCCGGCTTCCTGATCTCGGACACCGGATCGCGCCAGAACACCAACGTGTTCCGCATCCCGCCCGGCGGTGCCGCGCAGGTCAAGACGGGTGGCCAGCCCATCGGCCAAGCCATCATGCCGCTGCCCTACAAGGAGCCGTCACAGGCGCTGATGGCGCTGACCGAGAACATGGCCCAGACCGGTGCCCGCGTCGGCGGCACGTCGGAGCTGCAGGTTGGCGAGGGTCGCCCGGATGCCCCGGTCGGCACCACGCTGGCCATGATCGAGCAGGCCACCAAGGTGCTCAACTCGGTCCACAAGCGGATGCACTCGGCTCAGGCCGAGGAGTTCGCCCTCCTGCGCGATTGCTTCCGTGAGCATCCCGAGAGCTTCTGGGAGCGCAACCGCAAGCCCACCGTCGAGTGGAACCTCGAGCTTCTGATGAGAGCCTTGGATGACGTCGAGCTGGTGCCTCAGGCCGACCCGAACACCGCCAGCCACGCCCAGCGCGTCATGAAGATCATGGCTCTGAAGCAGCTGCAGTCGGCAAGCCCCGCCCTTTACGACCCCGTGGCCGTCGACACGGCTGCCTTGCGCGCCATCGGCTGGTCGAACCCCGAGCAGTTCCTCAAGCCTGAGGGTGATCGCAACCAGCCGCCGCCGGAACTCCTCAAGGGTATCGAGGAGATCAAGATCGCCAAGCAGAAGGCCGACGCCGACACGCTGCGGGCGCAGGCTGACATGCTGAAGGCCCAGAAACCCGAGGTCGCTCGGGCGCAAGGCGGTCCGGTTGGCACCGACCCGGCTGAGCTGCAGCTGAAGATGATGGCCGAGCAGAACCGGGCCAAGCAGATCGAGCACTCGATCCGCCGTGACGCGATGAACGACGAGAACCGCGATCTGGACCGCGAGAAAGACCTGCGGACTAAGCAGATGGACTTGGACCGCGACCAGATGAACGACGCCGTTCGCATGCAGCACGAGCGCGACATGCAGGAGCGCGACCATGCGGCTGAGGCTGTCAAGCTCGCCATGCAACTGAGGGCCCAGAAGAGAAAGGGTGACTGATGGACAAGGACAAGGCGATCCGGGCGGCAAAGCTTACCCTCGGCGGCATGCTTGAGAAGCGCCGGGCCAAGACCGCTGTTGAGCGGGCTGAGGGCCAGATCGCCCCGTCTAAGTACCTTCCGGGCGTCCCGCGTCAGGTGCATGCCAACGGCGGCTATGTCCCAGCCGCAGCGCTGCCGGTGGGCCGCCTTGCGGTCGCCGGTGCCCTGCCGGTGCAGCGCCAGCCGGGCCTCCTTGACGCCCTCGGCAGCCTCGCCAGCATCGGCAAGTCCGCCATCGGCATCGCTGATCTGGTGTCGCCCGAGAAGGAAGAAGCGCCCAAGCCCCACGCTGGGCGCGCTGAGGCTGAAGGTGGCATGTCCCCTGAGGCCGTGTCCGCCTACAACGCCCTGCTGGAAGCCTATGGCAAGCCGCTGACCGTTGTCTCCGACTATCGCACGCCGAGCGAAAACGCCGCCGCGAAGGGTGCCAAAGGCAGCCAGCACATGCATGGCAACGCCTACGACATCGACACGTCGCATCTGTCACATGACGAGCGTCTGGCCCTCGCAGACGCAGCATGGGACGCAGGGTTTCGGGGCTTCGGCTTCTACGACAACAACATGCACTTCGACGTCGGCGGCGAGCGCGCATGGGGCCCGTCCCACAGCCGCGACAGCATCCCCGACTGGGCGCTGCCGTGGGCGCAGCAGCGGTATGGGTATGCCGAAGGCGGCGAAGTCACCGATCTGGGTCAGGTGCGCGAGCAAAAGCAGCTGCAGACGTTCCACACCGGCATGATGGACGACATCCACACCCGGATGACCCACGCCATGGAGGCGCACCAGAAGGCGGTCGACGCCGGTGTGTTCGACGGCTACGAGGTCGGCGATACCCTGCAGGGCAGCGCGCACCCCATGCGTATCACCGGACGATACATGCAGGCGTGGAAGCCCACCACCATGGCCCTGCGCAGCTTTGAGCGGATGGGCACCGACCCAACGATCATCGAGCACGAGGGCAAACAGTACATCCCGATGCTTCGGTATCAGACCGGCAAAGAGGGTGTAGACGGGTTCCAAGAGGGAACCGCGTACCTCGACGGCGTCAGGGCCGCTGGCTACCAGAAGATGGGTGGTCTGCGGGCAGTGAAGGCTCGTGGTGGCGCTGTGGAGTTCATGCGGGGCAACCACCCGCTGGTGCCTGACGAGCTGTATCACGGTAGCGCACCGAAGGTGGCCACCAAGGGCTGGACAACCGAGGTTGACGAAGAGCAGACCCAAAAGAACATCGAGGCGCAGGACTTCCGCGAGTTCCGTCCGTCGGAGCATGGTAACTACGGCCCCGGCATCTACCTGACCGACAAACCTGAGGTTGCCAGCGATTTCGCGCAAGGTATTCGCGCTGACCAAAAAGAACCTCGCCCGCATGGGCAGGTCATGAAGCTGCATGCCAGCATCAAGCAGCCGTTTCATGATGACGTACTGCGAAATCCGGCGTGGCGGGATTACATCAAGAGCGCCCTGACCCAATACAGCATCTCGCATGGTGAGGATCGCAATGCGCGGGACGCCATCCTGAAGGCGCTGGACAACGGCACCGCAACCGTGCGCGATCTGTTTCTGCGCGACACGCCGCAAGGCACTTTGGTCAACCAGCATGGCCAGCACGACATCCACGACACCATTCGCAATTCCGGTTTCGATGGGATCATTGCGCACCGGCCCGACGGATCGAAAGAATATGTCGCGTTCAAGCCCGAGCAGGTGAAGAGCGCGATCTCGGCCCGAAAGTTTGACCCCACCAGCCCGGACATGACGTATGCTGACGGCGGCGCTGTCCCGCAGAAGACCGTGAAGGCCTACAAGCTGTTCCGCACCAAGGGTGACGGCAAGCTGTACCCGCTGTTCGTCAACGCCGACAAGCCCGTGCCGATGGGCGAGTGGCTTGAGGCCGAAGAGGGCCCGCAGGGCAAGGCGCAGGGCAGGGTGAAGTCCAAGATCGGCGATCTCGCATACCGACCCGGCTGGCATGCTGGCGATCTGCCCATTGCAACCCACATCGGCGGCAAGTCCGACCCGAGCCTGAAGAAGCCCGATTACCGGCCCGACAACCACGTCTGGGCCGAGGTCGAGATGGCAGCCGACAAAGACTGGCAGTCGGTGGCCAACAGCCGTGGCAAGGGTGTGAAGGCCCACATCACCGACCAAGTACCTCTGGGTGGGTTCTATCGGTACAAGACCAACCCGAACATGACCGGGAACTGGCTGATCGGCGGCAACATGAAGGTCAATCGTGTCCTGCCGGACGAAGAGGTCAAGGCCATCAACGACGCCGCTGGAACAGCCGACCTGCCGCGACTGCCGCGTGGCGCGTTCGCCGCTGGTGGTGCCGCCATGTTCGAGGGCATCCACGAAGACCTGCAGGACGAGCAGGGAAACCCTCTGGAACTCTGGCACGGCACACCCAGTGAGCCGTTCAGCGAGTTCAAGGACGAGAAGCTGGGATCGACCCGCGACTATGGGTTCTATGGGCGTGGGCATTACCTGACGCCGGATCGTGAGAACGCCGAGGAGTACACGACAAACGAGTATGAGAAGCCCGGCGCAGTTATGGGCCCGCTCCACGCAGCCTTAAAGAACCCCTACGTCTGGGATGCATCTGAGCAGGGCGCGCACCGCACACTGCGCGACCTGCAGTCCATGGGCATCATGAAGGGTCAAGACAGGCTCGAGCCATGGGACAACCTGCAGTCACACCATATCCGCCCATTTATGGCTGAGATGCAAAAACGTGGCCATGATGGTGTTGTGGTTCGTACGAACGACTATCATGAGGGCAAGCCGCACCGCGTCTCCGAGATCGTCGTTTTCAAGCCCAGCGCGATCAAGCACAAAGACGCTGCGGTCTTCGACCCGAACGACCCAAACATCTATCGAGCCAATGGCGGAGCGATCAAATGAACAAGCACGGCCTCTATTCCAAAGCCGCTGAGATCATCCGCTCCCTGCCGCAGGAGAGGGGCACGGTCGATCAGTACATCGCCGCAGCCAAGGCCCGTGGCGCGAAGCCGTCCGAACTGGAGCATGCCGGACGCCCCGAGGGTGACAAGATCACCCGCGAGGCGCTGGCCAAGCACTTTGAAGACGCCATCCCGAACCTTGGCGTCTCCCAGTACGGCGAGAACCCCCGCTACACGACCAACGAGGAAAACAAGCGGTTCCGTGACATTCCAGCCGGAGCAGAACTGTCTCCGCAGGAGAAGCTTGAGTACAACCGCCACATTCAGCGGAGCACGAGCAGACCCGAAGCTGAAACCTCACAATATGAAGGCGACGAAGACTATTTTGACACAGCCGACACGCAATATGGGGCCTACACAATCCCCGGCGGGAAGGACTATCGCGAACGCCTGATCCGGCTGGAAAGACCCAAAGGCTCCAATGAGCCGAGCTTTCGTTCATCCCACTGGTCCGATCATCCGAACGTGCTGGCCCACATCCGTATGTCCGACCGTATGGTTGGCGAGGATCGCGAAACTGTGCGGCCCATCGCTCAAAAGCTGGCAGATCATTTTAAGGTTGGGATCAGAGACCTCGGATCGTACGCCGCAGATCAGGGCGTCAAAGACGGCGTGGTTTCTCCGAAAGAGGCGGCCTCGTTTGCGCGGGTCATGAACTTCCCGTTCAGCAAGTACCACTCGGCTCCGGGTATCGGAAAACGCCTGTTACACGTCGAGGAGCTGCAGTCCGACTGGGGCCAAGATGGGCGCGATCAGGGGTTCAATACTGGAGAGGCGACAAAGGCCTATCAAGACCACACCCAAGGTGTAAAAGACCGTTTCCGCCAAAAGCTGTCGTGGATGGGGGACGATGCCGCCATTGAGAAAAGGATGGCGGAGACCCCTGTCAGCGAAATGGCCGCCCACACCGGCGATCTGGACCGGCATAGGGAGCTTGGCAAGGCCGCCGCCGACGAGCGTGGCAAGGCACCAACCGCCCCTTACGTCCAGAACACCCAGCACTGGACCGATCTTGCGCTGAAGAACGTCCTGCGCGAGGCCGCACTGGGCAACTATGACGGCGTGGTCTTTACCCCCGGACAGGCGCAGGCCGACCGCTACGGGCTGGAGAAGCAGCTTGATAAACTGCAGTATGTGCCAAGCCAAAAAGAGCTTCGCGGCTTCAAGGATGGCACTTCGGTCGTGCACAAGGTGGGTATTGCACCAGAAGACCTACCGGGCCTGATTGGCAAGGACGCAACTGGCAAGATGCTTCACCCCGACAACACGTTCACAGCCTCGGGCGAGCACACCTCAGTTAATGCAGGCGATCAGTACCACATGCTTCAGGGCGACGACCTGAAAATGGGCGGCGAGGGCATGAAGGGTTATTACGACAACATCGTGCCGAAGAGCGTGATGACCTTGGCCAAACAGCACGACCCGGCGGCCAAGCCCGGCGAACCAATCACGCTCAAAAGCGATGATGGCGACTATCAGGGCTTCCACCTGCCGATGACTGACACCCTGAAGAACAGCGTCCTCGACAAGGGCTTCCCAGCCTTCAAGCGGGGCGGTTCGGTCGACGCAGCCCTCTCCCTGACCAGACGCTTCACCAAGCGGTGATGATCTGATATGCTCCCCGGCAACGTACAGGGGGCCATCTATGTCTGATGCCGTAAAGCGCGCACTCGATCTTGTCTCCGGGTATCAAGACCCGGAGCACCCCAAGATGAAGGACTGGAACTGGAAGCCCCTGCGCGACGTGCAGGAGAAGCTGGGCGGCCTCCCCGAAATCCCGAGCCACGTCGAGCGCTTTGGTGCCTTCATGGATGAGACGGCGCAGCGGGCGCTCAAAGGCGGCCTGACCCCGCGCGACCTCATCAAGGCCTATGCAATCACCCGTTCGTCGATCCAGCGCCGCGCCCAGACCGCAGACAAGGTCCGCGCCGCCGGTCTGGACCTCCCACCGGGCATGACGGGCATGATCCGCCCCGAGGGTGCCATGGGCGAGTGGTTGCACAGCCCCATGGGGCAGCGCTATCTCGACCAAGCAGAGCGCGGGAAGGTCGACGAAGAGGCTGTCGCCAATGCCCAGCAGGTCATGAAGCCGTTTGGCCTGAACGCGGAGCTGGATGCCTTGCCTTGGGCCGTCCAAAACCTCGGCCCGCGCCACAAAGAGGTCTCCGATCTGGTCGCTCGGGCCCTCACCGGCCAGTCTTCGCCCGAGGAATGGCGCAATTTCTCCAAGGATATGCGTGGAATTGGCACGGCGAAGGCTGGTTTTGTCGCTTCCATGCTTGGTCGAGGCGATCAGCCGACCTTGGACGCCCGTCAGGTCATCCTGCAGACCGGTCAGCCGACGTCCGAGGCCAAAAAACCCATGGCGAAGGCCGGATATGCGGCTGTTGACCGCCTCGCAGCCCGTCAGGCGGCCTTAAATCCCAAAATGGACCCCGGTTTAGAGCCTTTTCGGCAGCATTTGACCCACCACGCCATCTGGGACAAGGCCGGGAACGAGGAAACCACTCACGATGACGTCATGCGGGCCATGCGGGGCGCAAAAGACGGCGGTCGGATCAAGTATGACCGTAGCAAACACATCGAAAGTATCCGAAATCACCCTCTGGGCGCAGCATTGTTGCGCGTTGCGGGTATCGACCCCAAGCACAGCGACGAGCAGGTGCAGGCGATCCTGCAAAGGATCGAAGCCCGCAACAAAATGGTCGTCAACCCCAATGAAATCTGGAAGATCAACGACCCAATCGAGAAAGCGCGTCAGATCGCACTGTTGCAGAAGTACGATACCGATGTTTCTCAGAACAAGCCGACGACCGGCGGGTACTACAACATCAAGCAGGCCATGGCTCCAAGGGATGTGACGTCAACCGTCGGCGACATTCCGGGCGTGACGCCGAAGCCGATCAACAAGCTGTCTTGGGAGGACACACTGGCCCCCAGAGCCGGTGGTACGCTGATTGGCCTCGGCGGGGACCGCTCCAGACTGGGCCGGATGACGCACATCAACGGCAAGGAGCTGAAGTGGCCGGTCGACCTTCACGCCGGTGTCGATTACATGCGCGAACCCAATAAGGGTCAGGTGTGGGCGAACGCCAAGGCCCACGCCAAGGGCATTGAGAAGATGATTGCGACCGCCGCCGAGAAGGGGCCGATCCTTGGGGCGTTCCAGCCTATGGGGCCCCAGTCCGTGGACAGCTCGCACAACATGGCGGACGCGCTGATGGCCCAGATCGACAGCGATCAGATTAGCCCCGCCGACGCCAAAGAATTTGATGATGCACTGCGCGCAGGCTTGCATTCCCCCAACAAGAAAGAGCGCGAGGCGCATGCCCGTCAGATGGAGAACTGGCCCGGCATCCTGAACGCCAAGGAGGCCAGCGATTTCATGCGGCCTGAAACTGGCTTCCCCGGCACTGGCCGGGCGGCGCTCGCAAAATTCATGGACAAGAGCTATTGGCGTGACCGTGGCTTCCCGCATGTGGGTCAGACGCGCGCCGCCATCACTGAGCCTGAGCTTCTGGACGCTCGCGGCAACATGGTTGGGCACAGAACTGTCGAGCTTGACCCTGAAGAAATGATCCGCAACGTACGAAACAGCGGCTTCATCCACTCGACGTACACCGAGCCGACCGGCGGCAGATATGTCTCCGACGTCCCACTTCTGCCGCGCCCGGACGTGTTCAGCGAACACGAGACGGCGATGCTGGCAAAGAACATCAGCGGCGGCCACACCGTCCACCCGTACGCCCCGACAAACCTTGGCCGTGCGACGTACCGCAAGATGACCGAGGAGCAAAAGCCTTGGGGAACGATCAACCAAGAAATGATCGACCGGGCGGGGATCGCAGAAGAGCGCATGAAACGGTATGGCTACAACACCGGCGGCACGGTGATGCCCGATCCGACCGAGGCCCAGAAGAAGGCGGGCAACTACCTCAAGGGGCACATTAGCTTCCAAGGCCTGCCGATCACCCTCGAGAGCATGAAGGGTCAGACGCGGTCAGGCGTAGACCCAAATGGACAGAAGTGGTCAGTCAAGCTCCCGTACAACTACGGCTACATCAAGCGCACCGAGGGTGCGGATGGTGACCACGTTGACGTCTGCATTGGCCCGGACAGCGAGAGCGACCACGTCTTCATCATCGACCAGCACGATCTGCGCACCGGCGACTTTGATGAGCACAAGGTCATGCTGGGGTATCGGACCCGCGAGGACGCCACAAAGGCGTACCGTGACGGCTTTTCCGACGGCAAGGGGGCAGATCGGCAGCGCGCCGTGGTCCGCATGTCGATGAAGGAATTCAAGCACTGGCTGAAGTCGTGCGACACGAAAAAGCCTGTTCGGGGTCAGGGGCACATCGACCGTGCAATGTCTCTCACTTCGCGCTATACTGCACGGCACGACCGGGACGCCGGATAACCTCGAGGAGAACGCAATGGACGCCAAAACTCTGCGCGCAGCGATGAAGGACAAGGCCAAACGCCTTGCGACCTCCTCGCCTGCCAAGGTCGACAGCTCGACCTTTACCCCTGCCGAACCGCTTAATACCGAAGTCAAGACGGGCATGCGCCCGATCTCGCGCCGCGCATTCAAGACCGGCGGCAAGGTTGAGGGCATGGAATGCGCGCCCCGCGCTGACCGCAAGCCCCGCATGAACGGCGGCAAGATCGGTCTGGCCAACACCGACCAGAAGAGCGCCAACGAGGAGCGCGACGGCAAGAAGCACGTCGGCGCACTCAAGACCGGCGGTCGCGTTGCCAAGATGGGTGGCGGCCTGATGGACCCCAAGAAGGGTGAGGGCATGATGAAGTCCTCTTTGGACCATTACGAGCCCCTGCCAAAGCCCGATGGCAACCCCTTCAAACCCGGCAAAGACCAAATCGACAAGGGCAACGCGCTCATGCAAGAAGAGCAGCGTCGTCAGGGCGACATGACCCGCCGCAAGCATGGTGGCAAGACAATGAAGGCCTCTGGTGGGTCGATTTCGTCCGCCGGTCCTGACACTGGTGGCCGTGAAGCCAAGAAGAAGGGCGGCATGGTCGAGGGTTCGGCCAAGGACGTGGCTGAAGACAAGAAGCTGGCCAAGAAGCACGGCATGTCCATGAAGGAGTGGGAAGCCTCGCCTGAGGACAAGAAGCATGACGCGCCGAAAAAGAAGTCCGGCGGCGGTCTCTACGCCAACATCCACGCCAAGCGCGAGCGGATCGAGGAAGGCTCGAAGGAGAAGATGCGCAAGCCGGGCTCCAAGGGCGCTCCGACTGCTGAGGCGTTCAAAGCCTCTGAGCGCACCGCTCGCAAGTCTGGTGGCAAGGTTGGCAAGACCAACATCAACATCATCATCTCGCCGCGCGGTGAAGCCAAGGAAGGCATGATGCCTCCCCAGCCGATGCCGATGCCGCGTCCTCCGATGCCGATGCCTGCCGCTGCAGCCGCTCCTCCGATGCCGATGCCCGCCCCCGGCGGTATGCCTCCGGGTCTCGGCGCAGCTCTGGCCGGTGCCGCTGGCGCTATGCCTCCGGGTGGCGCAATGGCTGGCCGTCCGCCGATGCCGATGGCTCGCAAGGATGGCGGCAAGGTGTACCCGAAGATGAAGTACGGCGCTGGCTCCGGCGAGGGCCGCCTTGAGAAAGTTGAGAAGTACGGCAAAAACGCCTGACCTTCTCTCGCGGTCCCCGGCAACACCTCCCTCTGCCGGGGACCGCACCGCAAATAAACATCAGGATGACACATGCTTACGACACTGGACGCCTTTCGGCGCGAGCTGACCAAGCTCATTGAAGATCGTAGAAAAAACATGATCGAGAATGTAACGTCCGGCCTTGCGGTCAAGACGTTCGATCAATACCGTGAATACGTCGGAAGACTGAATGAGCAGTCTGAAATCCTCGACCTGATGGACGAGGCCGAAACCAACGTGAAAAAGCGATAGGAACCAAATGCCGCACATGATGATGAGCCACGAGGAAGACCCCAAAAACAAGCTCCTCGATGAGCTGGGCGACCTCTCCGAGATTGAACTGTTCCACAACCAAGTCCTTCTGGCGGTCTATATCCGCCCGCAGAAGACAAAGTCCGGCCTCTACCTGACGGACAAGCACACCGATGAGGACCGCTACCAGTCGAAGGTCGGCCTCCTCGTGAAGACCGGCCCACAGGCGTTCGAGCAGGACGGCAACTGGTTCTCCGGCCTCGATTTCAAAGACCACGATTGGCTGGTTTTCCGCCCGTCTGACGGCTGGTCGATCACCGTCAACGGTGTTCTCTGCCGCATCTTCGACGACATCAACATCAGGGGCCGAATTCCGCACCCCGACGCAGTCTGGTAAGGAGACAACTCATGTCTGACAATGAAGACCAAGACGATCTGGAAATCACCCTAGAGGTCGAGGACCAGCCGGAAGAGGCTGCTGAAGAGGTCAAGATCGTAAAGCCCGAGGATGGCATTGCTGATCTGCAGCGCCAACTTGAGGCTGAGCGGTCGCGCCGTGAGGCTGCGGAGCGCATGGCTCGTGAGGCCGAAGAGCGTGAGCGGTCGGCCCGCATCGACAAGGACGAGAGCGAAATCCATCTGGTGACCAACGCGATCCAGACGCTCAACCGCGACAAGGAAATCCTGAGGGCAAACTACGCTCAGGCCCTGCGCGCTGGCGAGTTCGAGCGAGCCGCCAGCATCAACGACGAGATCAACGAGGCCGCAACGCAGCTCCAGCAGCTGCAAAACGGCCTTGAGGCGATGAAGTCGCGCCCCAAGGTGCAACCGCTGCCCCCGCAATCGGCAGACCCGGTCGAGGCCTTCGCCGCCCGCCTGACACCTCGCTCAGCGGAATGGGTTCGCGCCCATCCAGAGTTCGTCAAAGACAGCCGCCTGAACCGCAAAATGATCGCCGCGCACGAGCTGGCGGTTGCTGATGGTCACGCACCGGACACCGATGGGTACTTCTCGGCAATCGAGCAGACCCTGAACGTCGGCAAAAAGGTTGCGGCACCGGGTGGTGACGAGGACGCATCGTCGTCGGCGGCCAAGGTTGTGGCTCGCCGCGATGCAGCACCGGCGGCAGCACCTGTCAGCCGTGGTGGATCGAACCGTTCGAACGTCGTACGATTGACGGCGGCGGAGCGTGAAATGGCCGACATGATGAACATGAAGCACGAAGACTACGCCAAGAACAAAATCGCACTCCAGAAGGAAGGTAAGCTGCAATGAGCGATAAATTTGAGCGTGTACGCCCCGCGATGCGCCCCGAGGCACCCGTAGCCGAGGAAAGCCCCCGCGAGAGGGCCGCCCGTAAGGCCGCAGAGCTTCGCGCCCACCGCGATGGCACCATGGATGACGGCACCGACGAGTTTTTCGTCGAGCCCGGCGTCATTCCGGACGGCTGGACTTACGAGTGGAAGACCAAGAGCATCCTCGGCGCAGAAGACCCGGCCCACCAAGTCAAGCTGGCGCGCGATGGTTGGGAGCCCGTACCGGCATCTCGTCACCCCGAGATGATGCCATCCGGCTACAAGGAGCTTGAGATCACCCGCAAGGGAATGGTTCTCATGGAGCGCCCGGCGGAGATCACGGAAGAGGTTCGCCAGCTGGAGCTTCGCCGCGCTCGCCTGCAGGTCCGCGCCAAGGAAGAACAGCTTTCTGCAGCCCCGGCTGGTCAGTTCGAGCGCTCCAACAAGGGCAACGAGTTGGCGAAGATCAAGAAGGGCTACGAGGCGATGCCCATCCCTGAAGCATGATCCGCGCCGTCACGATCTACAACAAGATCGACAGGCTGAGAAAAGCGATACGGCGGGAGGGAACTCCCGCCATTCAAGACGCGTGGGACGCTCTTGAACCGTACGTTTCAACCTTTATGAACGGGGTGGCCGATGATAAACCCCAACAAAAAAACGATTAAAGGCAGGTTTTTTCTTGTCTTTGACAATCAGGGTGTGACGTGACAATATACGCTCACTCTCCCCCCGGCGTGGGAGGTAACCCTCCCCCGGTTCTAAAGTCGCCCCGGCGCGCGATGATGGACCTCCTGAAAAGGAGACATCCGAATGCCAAATACGTTTGCGCCTTTCGGTTTCGCCCAGTACTCAGGCGCAGGTTCGGCTCCGACCTATGAGCAGACCGTCGCTTCGATTGCTTCCGGCAATACGACCCCGATTTTCTTCAACGACCCCGTCATGCAGGCCACCAACGCTACCGGCCTCGGCACCGGCTATATTGCTCAGGCAACCGGCCCTGTCACCCTGACGGTTTCGGCAACTGGCATTGCGACGACCGCTGTCGGCGTGATGACGATCACCTTCACCGGTATCTCCAGCGCCACCGCCAACCTGCCCACCTTCGCCTCGGCAACTTGGGCACCCCCAGTTGGCGCTGTCGTCGTCGTCTCGAACGCCACTGGCGTCCCGAACGGCGCGTTCACGATCACCTCGGCCACTGCAACCACGGCTGTGATCGCGAACAGCGGCTCAACCGCTGCAGCAACCTCGTCGGCTTCGACCCCCGTGGTCACCGTGTTCGTGCCAGTCGCTGGCGTGTTCGCGGGCTGCAAGTACCTCTCGGTCTCGCAAAAGCGCACCAACTGGTCGAACTACTGGCCGGGCTCGGACGCTGCCACCGACGTGGAAGCCTACGTCATCACCGATCCGAACGCTCGCTTCCTTGTTCAGACCGCCAACTCGTCCACCACGGCTACCGCCATGGGTCAAAACCAAGTTGGTCAGAACATCTCGTTCAACTGGCAGGACAGCCTTGCCACCGGCGAGACCAACGGACGCACCTCAACCGGCCTCTCGACCATGTTCGCAGACCAAGCAACCAGCTCGCAAGCTGGTGGCACCGCGAACTCGTTCCTGCCGTTCCGCATCGTCGCAATTGCCAACTTCCTGCCCGGCCAGTCCTCGCCGTTCGGGTCGGTCAATGGTTTCGACGTTGCTGATCGCTACAACGAACTGGTCGTTGGCTTCAACAACGCGATGCCGCGCAACTTCGCTGGCGTGTAAGGAGAACTGAAAAATGGCTGTCAATCTTAGTGCCATCAAAGACCTTCTCCTCCCCGGCCTCCGTGGGGTTGAAGGCAAGTACGAGATGATCCCATCTCAGTACGACAAAATCTTCACCAAGCATAATTCGAAGATGGCTCTCGAGCGTACCGCCGAGATGCGCTTCCTCGGCTTTGCGCAGCTGAAGACGGAAGGCGCTCAGACGTCGTTCGACAACGGCGCTGGTGAGCGTTTCATCTACAACCAAGAGCACACGGAAATCGGCCTTGGCTATGCGATCACTCGCAAAGCCATCGACGATAACCTGTACAAAACCCAGTTCGCACCGTCGAACCTCGGTCTGGTCGAAAGCTTCCAGCAGACCAAGGAAATCTACGGCGCAAACATCCTGAACACGGCGACTACCTACAACGCTGCAGTCGGTGGCGACGGCGTGGCTCTGATTGCCACCAACCACCCCATCGACGGCGGCACTGTTGCAAACCGCCCGACCACGGATGTTGAACTGAACGAAGCGACCCTGCTGAACGGCATGATCTCGATCCGGACCAACTTCCGCGATCAGGCAGGCCTGAAGGTCTTCGCTCGTGGCCGCAAACTGGTTGTTCCCCCGCAGCTGGAACCCGTCGCAATCCGCCTGACCAAGACGGAACTGCGTCCGGGCACCGCCGACAACGACGTCAACGCGATCATGTCGACCGCTGGCGGCTTGCCGGAAGGCTACATGGTCAACGACTTCTTGACCTCGACCGGCGCTTGGTTCCTGCTGACCAACATCGATGGCCTGTCGTACATGGAGCGTGTGAAGTTCGAAACCGACATGCAAGTCGATTTCGTGACAGATAACCTCCTCGTAAAAGGCTACGAGCGGTATAGTTTCGGCTATTATAACTGGCGTTCTATTTTTGGGAGTTTCCCAAGCTAATCAGCTACTTAGCTGATTAACGCCAAATAAGAAAGGTGTAGGGCGTATCGTTTGACTTTCAAAACCAGTGTCGTTATAAAACGACTATGGCACTTGGAGGAAAGATATGCCCTACATCAAACACCTTCCCGTAGAAACCTTGCGCGAGTTTCTTCGGTATGACCCTGAGACAGGTTCGATCACTTGGATCAAGCGCGCAGCCAAAAACACTATAGTGGGATCACCAGCGGGCTCCGTGAAAGCGGGCAGCAGATCAAACTCCGACTATCGGTACATTCGGCTCCACAAAATTGACTTCACCGCCGCAAGAGCCGCTTGGGCCCTAAACCACGGGGAGTGGCCAACGGGAAAACTTTTCTTTGTGGATGGCGACCCATCAAACCTCAAAATTTCAAACCTCAGGGTCGCAAACTCCCTTGAGGACAAGGCTCGCAACACCGCTGAATACATGAAGCGTCATCGTGAAAAATTTCCTGATTTTTGGAAGGATAACCACCTTCAGCGGACCTTCGGTATCAGCTTGACCGACTATATCCAAATGGTGGTGGAGCGCGGCAATAAGTGCGACATCTGCGGGCGACCCGAGACCCAGACGCGTGGTGGAAAGGTCAAGGCCTTGGCCGTGGACCACAACCACACCACTGGGGCGGTTCGGGGGCTTCTTTGCTCTGATTGCAATACCGGTTTGGGCAAATTCAAGGACAGCCGGTCGGTTCTCAAAGCCGCGATTGCCTACTTGGATAGTCATGTGGTACAGTCTGAATGATGGATTGGACCGCACAGCGGACCCGCACAGACCGATCCACATCATTGTGCAAAGGAGACCCTTATGGGCAAGACTACCTTTACGGGCCCGATCCGGGCTGGAAACATCCTCAACACCTCTGGCACCACTCTCGGGCAAGACGTTCGCAACGTCGGCTCCGTGGTCATGATCCAGACCGTCCCCATCACGCAGGCTGGCACTGCCACCGCTCTGGGCACCCAGATCGTGCTGCCCGCCAACAGCCACATCGTGAACATCCAGATGCTCAACACGGTGGCTTGGACTGGCGCTGCCCAGACCATGAGCGTTGGCATCTCCGCAACGGCCAACGAGCTTTGCGCGCTGACGGCCCAACCGCTCGGCTTGGTGTCCATGGTTCCCGGCGCTGACGCAACGCGCGCTGGCCTGTGGGATGACACTGGTACCACGGATGACCGCATCTGGGTCCTGTCCGCCAACACGGGCTCGGGCGTCGGCACGCTTACCGTCCGCTACATCCAAGCCCACGACCTGCCGTAAGGGGAGTGACATCAATGCGCGTTGGTAACAAAAAACCCGCCATGGCTGTCAACAAGACGGTCTCCACGGGCAAGCCGTCCAAGACGGAAAACTGCTCGCCTCACGTCGCCACCGGCAATCGCACCGTCACTGGTGGTGCGAGCGTGCACGGCATGCCGCTGATGTCGGCAGCCGCCGCCAAAGTGAAGTAAAGGGAGGGGCATCGTCCCCTCCCACCCCCATTCTGGAGAAATCAAATGCCATCTGCCGCATACCTTACAGCTGATGCCACCGTATCCGCGCATCGCGCTGTCGCAATCACCCCGAGCAATACGGTCGTGTTTGAGCAGCCGACCCGTGGCATCTACGTCGGCAGCGCTGGCAACATCACCGCCGAACTGCCTGACACCGGGGCATCGATCCTCTTCGTCGGCCTTCTGGCGGGCGTCGTTTACCCGTTTCAGGTGACGCGCGTCTACGCCACCGGAACCACCGCAGCCAGCTTGGTGGCGCTGTACTGATATGCTCATTGGTAGCACCATCAGCCTGAACACCATGATGCTGGGGTCGACGTCGTTCACCCCGGCAACCCTGTTTTCCAGAGGTGAGCAGGGCGTCTGGCTGGACCCGTCCGATGTGGCCAACCTCAACTGGCTCGTGAACCTGCTGACGTGGACGCAGGAGTTCGACAATGTGGTGTGGCTGAGGGAGGGCACGCTACCAAGCGCAAACACAGCTATTGCCCCAGACGGCACCCTTACCGCAGAGCTCTGCGCCGAGACCGCTGTAACGTCGACGCACGCAATTACGCAGACAATAACTCTTCAAGCAACTCAGCATGTGCTTTCCGTTTTCCTGAAAAAGGGGACCGGGGCAACTGCGCCAGATTGGATGCAGGTAACATTTGGTGGTGCCTCCACTGGATATGCGAATTTCAATTTGTCCACGGGCACGGTCGGCTTCACATCTGGAGCGACTGCGACAATTTCTAGCGTTGGTTCCGGATGGTACAGATGCTCGGTTATTGTGTCGGTTGCCGCCGCCGGTGCCGCAAGCGCTCAAATTGTTTTCACCAACAACACCGACACCACAACACGTCGTCCTTCGTATGCCGGTGCGACGACCTCCGATGTCCTCATCTGGGGTGCGCAGATTGAGGTCGGCTCCGTAACCACCCCCTACCAAGCCATCACCACCGTGAACGCTGGGGTTGTCGAGCGCTTCCCCCTGAACACTATGTTCCAAGATCGTAATGGCACCACGCCTGTGACCACTCCGGGTCAGCTTGTCGGCCTTCGCTTGGACAAGTCTCAACAGCTGGCCCAAGGGCCGGAGCTGGTGGCAAATGGAAACTTTTCCAGCGGCACTACCACGGGTTGGACGCCAGTCAACGCCACACTGTCGGTGGTAAACGGGACGCTTCGCCTTACGGTAATCACAAGCAGCCTAGGTGCAAGTGCTGGCACTCAGATTTCGACAGTAGTTGGTCGAACCTACAGATTGACTTTGACGTTTGTGGCGGACGGGGCGACAGGAAACAGTTTTGTCTATCTGGGATCGACAGCCGGGGGCTCCGAGTATTTTAACGCTAACCTCGGCAGCGTTGTGGGCACATACACGTTCGTCTTTACGGCAACAGCAACTACATCCTTCGTCACTGTCAGCACGTCCACTGCCTCCCTTTCTGGGGAAACAAACGACTGGGACAACTTCTCCGTCCGCGAGATCGCAGGCAACCACGCTACGGCTGTCAGCGATGCAACCCGTGGCACCTACGGCATTGAGCCGTACGGTGGGCGGCGGAATTTGCTGATTTGGACTGAGCAGTTCGACAATCCTGTGTGGACGAACTTAGTTGGTCCAAAGCCAACAGTAACGCCGAACGCAGCGGTGGCACCGGACGGAACCCTGACTGCCGACTTGCTGAACTTCTCCGCTCAGTTTCAGGCTATCAACCAAGGTAGTCGAACCGTTGGGACCGTTTACACTGAAAGCGTGTGGATGCGTGTCGCCAGTGGGACGCGCGTCATAAACCTCGTTAATAACGTCGGCACGATCCTTGGAACCTTCACCGTCACCTCGACGTGGCAGCGGTTTTCCGCAACGTACACGGCAACTCAGATCGCAGCGGGCTGGCAGGACAGGAATGTCAGCGGGCCTGTTGGTGTTTTCATCTGGGGTGCGCAGCTCGAAATCGGCTCCATCCTGAACCCCTACCAGCGCGTGACCACCGAGTGGGACGTCACCGAGGCGGGTGTGCCCACGGTGCACTACCTTGAGTACGACAACGACGCCTATGTGACGCCCACGATTAATCCCTCCCTGAACCCCCCGCTGGGTCCGGAGTTGGTGTCGAACGGGGACTTCTCGCAGGGCTCGACGGGGTGGTCTGTGAATGGTGGGTGGTCCATTTCTGGTGGTTCTGCCAACGCCGCAATTCCGTCCGGCTTCGGCGACGTACGCAGCACCTACAACATCACCACAACCGGCAGAACGTACCGCCTCACCTTCACCGCAAACATCATTTCCGGCGGCGTCCGCTGGTATCTTGGCGGCGTGACGGCACCCGCCACAATCACCGCCAGTGGCACATACTCCATCCCCGTCACCGCGACCGAGGTGAATTATGTGGCCTTTATCGCCTATGGGGCTGGCGGGGCTTTCACGGGGTCCATCGACAACGTCTCCGTCCAAGAACTCGTCACCGACGAAATGCAAATCTTCGCCGGAACGCGAAAACTGTCGGATGCGGCATCCGGTATGGTGGCGGAGTTCAGCTCCAGCATCTTCTCTTTCCCCGGCGCGTTCAACTTGCTGGCACCCTCAGGTGCCTTTGCAAACTATCAGTTCTCGTCTGCAGGGACGGCCATCGCCGCCGTAGCCCCAACCGGGTATACGGCCCCCATCAGCAACATCCTGACGGGCCTCGGCGATATCTCCGCCGACGTAACAACCTTGCGCGTCAACGGTGTTCAGGCTGCCACATCGTCTGCCGACCAAGGCACCGGCAGTTACGGGGCATACCCGCTCTACATCGGCGCTCGTGGAGGGAGTTCGGTCTTCTTCAGGGGTCGCGATTACGGCATCATCGTGCGGTTCGGACCCAACCTGAGCAACACCATGATCTTGGACACCGAGGAGTGGCTGGGCAACAAGACCGGCGTACTGTATGTTCTGTGGAACGGTGTGTGGCAGGATCAATACACTTGGGTAGACAACCTCAATTGGAACGACGGAGTGTAAACCATGGCGACCTTTAGCAACGGCGAAAGCGGCTTCAGCGTCCGCACCAAGATCAACGACGTCCTCCAGCACATGGACGGCACGGCGGGCACTCTTGTCGTCAACGAGGCCGGTGCCGACGTCGACTTCCGGGTGGAGAGCGACACCAACATCAACGCGCTGTTCGTGGACGGCGCGACTGGCAACGTGGGTCTCGGGACGGGTGTGCCTAATGCACCTTTGACCGTGAATAACCAAGCAGACAACTCTACTGTTGCTGTTTTACACGCAGGTGGAGGGACCCCGAATAGGGGTTTGAAAGTGTCCACTTTCACTAACGTCAACCAAAACGCAGGTGTGTTGCTTGATGCGCAAACGACCATTGGTGGCGCAACTCTCGCATTTGCTAACGCTGGCACCGAGCGCATGCGGATCACCGAATTGGGCAACGTCGGTATCGGGACGAGCGTGCCGATCAACTTTGGCGCTGGGTACACCACCCTGCAAGTGAGCGCATCGACCTCAGGCGCAATCAGGATTTCCAACACGGCCCTGACAAGCCTGTGCGACTTCTTTACGGACGCAACATCAACCGTTATCCGACCCGGAGCTGGAAATGCCTTGGTCTTGGCCTCAAACGGCACCTCGCGCATGTGGATCGATGTGTCTGGTAACGTTGGGATTGGTATGACGCCAAACCCATGGGGCGTTGGAAGGACCCTGCAACTCGGAGCCCCGAACGGTAGCTTCGTTTTTGGTCAAAATCTTCAGGCGATTATCGGATCAAACGCCTATTTTGACACGACATGGAGATATGCCGGAACTGGCGTATCCACTCGTTACGAGCAAACGAGCGTTGGCTCTCACACTTGGTTCACTGCACCCTCTGGCACTGCTGGGAACCCGATCTCGTCCACGCAGGTAATGACACTGGATGCGGGTGGCAACCTCGGGATTGGGACGGTGTCTCCTTCGGCGCGGTTTCACGTCCTTGGGGGTGGTGGATCGATCAACTCCGTGTTCGACAGCAGCGTTGGCGACACCCGCATCGAACTGAGGACCGCTGGAACTCGGGCTGGTTACATCTACTGGGACGCAAGCGAAAACCGCTTCTTTGCCGACAGCAGCCGCTTCACCACGTTCTATACCGGCGGTTCCGAGCGTATGCGCCTCGACAGCGCAGGGGACCTTGCCTTGGGTGACACGGTCACCAATGGCTACAGGCTCACAGTAGGCCGCCCGAACCCAGCACGCGGTATCCTTGCTAATATCTCTAATCAATCAACATCTGCTCAAACTGGATCGCAGGTGGTCTTCACCCAAAACGGCATCGCCAACTGGGTTATTGGCCAGCCCGCCGCCGTCAGCGCGTTTTCAATTTGGTCTGGTCGAAACGCCGGACAAGATGGTGTGGAACGCATGCGCATCGACGACGCAGGCAACCTTGGCCTTGGAACGAGCAGCCCCTCAGCGCGGCTGAGCGTGGTCGGGGCGGCTGGAACCAACCTAGTTTCCACGCTCACCTCGGCGGTAAACACAGGTTCGTACATCGGGTTCCTTGATACGACCACTACGGATCGTCCGCTAATCGGCGCTCTGGGTGACAACTTTGTTGCGCGAACCTTGGGCGTAGAACGTATGCGCCTTGATACCGCAGGCAACCTTGGGATTGGGACTACCTCCCCTTCTGGAAGGCTCCACGTTGAAGCTGGGTCGGTTACTCAAAACCTCATTGCACCCACTGGCAATGGCACATTTAGGATGGCCGACAGTCCGGGTGGCGCGAACCGTAAAGAGTTCACCATTATTCTGGACAACGCCAATAACCGTGTCGATATACAGGCGGTTCAACAGGGTATCGCTTCGAGAGACATCACGATCAACGGGACCGGTGGCAACGTCGGCATTGGGACGACGGCCCCAGCCGCGCGACTGAATGTGAACGGCGGTAGCATCTTTGTAACCGCATCCGGCACCTACTCTGAACCCGCTGCCATTGCCGGTGTCATTGCCTTTGACAGCGCCAACGGGGACCTGAACATTTCTGCCCGCTCCAGCGGTGGCAACACCTTCACGCGCTTCTTTACCAGCAATGGTGGGGCGGGCGCAGAGCGCATGCGCATTGAAAACACGGGCAACCTGCTTGTCGGTACGACCGCCACAACCGGCTCCGCCAGCAACACTGCCCTGAGCGTGAGTGGGGGCTTCAGGACGGCCTCCGGGGGGGTTGCCACCACTAACGGGATTGCTGCAACGGCCTTCTCGATCACCGCCGGAAACCGTGGGCGGTATGATGTCGTCGCCATGATCAACAACAGCGGTGACGCAGCCCAATACGCCTCGTTCGCGACAGTCTTGTGGGATGGCTCTACGGGCCGCATTGTGGCAAACAACGCGACCAACCTCACTATCACCCTGTCCGGCTCCAACGTCCAAGTGACGCAGACGTCCGGTACAGGCCAAACCGTAAACTGGTCCTTCACACGGATCGCATCATAACCCCAACCAAGAAAGGAGATCACGATGGCCGAGAAAAAACCAACCGTCATCACGATCAACGACGTCGACTACACCGAGGACCAGCTGACCGACGAGCAGAAGGTTCTCATCAACCATGTGGCCGATCTGGACCGCAAGATCGGTTCGACGCGCTTCAATCTGGACCAGCTGCAGGTTGGCCGTGAGGCCTTCATGGGCATGCTGACCACCTCCCTGAAGAAGGATACGGAAGAATGACCACAACCACCACTTGGAACATCATCCAGCTCGACCGCATCGTTGCTGACGGTGGTGTGATCGTTGCCCACTGGACCGCGACCGCCGTTGACGATGACTACACCGCGTCGTCCTATGGTAGCGCGAGCTTCGCCGCACCCGACCCCGAGGCACCGGGCTTCATTCCCTACGAAGACCTGACCGAGGACGACGTGCTGGAGTGGGTCTGGGCGGACGGCGTCGACAAGGACGCCACCGAAGAGACTCTGGCTGCAAACATCGAAGGTCAGAAGAACCCCGTGGTCCTCAGCGGCGTTCCGTGGTGACCTCAAACTGAAGGAGTTGGCTGATGCCCAAGACCCCTGCGTGGACCCGTAAGGAGGGGAAAGACCCCTCTGGAGGCCTGAATGCTAAGGGCAGGGCGTCAGCCAAAGCCCAAGGCATGAACCTGAAGCCACCTGCGCCCAATCCCAAGACCAAAGAGGACGCTGGCCGCAAGAAATCGTTCTGTGCTAGAATGTCCGGAATGCCGGGTCCGATGAAGGATGAAGGCGGCAAGCCGACAAGGAAAGCCTTGTCCTTGAGAAAGTGGGATTGCTGACCATGTCGACAAGCGGAACCTATGACTTCAACCCGAGCTTGGGCGAGATCACGATCTACGCCTACATGAACATCGGTATCCGCCCGACCTCCATCGTGCAGGAGCACATGGAAAGCGCCCGCATGGCGACCAACATGATGCTTGCCCGGTGGGCAAACCAAGGGGTCAACCTCTGGGCCGTCGATCTGATCGAGCAGCCTTTGGTTGAAGGGCAGGCGGTCTATCCGGTCGACCCCACGACCGTCATGATCCTCGACGCCTACATCCGCACCGGCAACGTCGACCGACCCATCATGCCAGTGAGCCGTACGGAATACGCATCGTACTCCGTGAAGGATCAGCAGGGCTTTCCGACCGTGTTTTGGTTCGACCGACTGGTGTCCCCAAACATAACCCTGTGGCAGGTTCCGGCGGCGACTGGCCAGTACACCCTGCGCTATTACCGGGTGCGCCGCCTTCAGGACGCCGATCTTGCCAACGGGCAGAACGTGGAAATCCCGTATCTGTGGATGGAAGCCTTCGCTGACGGCCTGACGTACCGCCTTGCTCGCATCTGGAACCCTCAAATGGCTGTGCCCCTGAAGGCTCAGGCGGATGAGAGCTATGGCATTGCTGCGGCGCAGAACGTCGAAAACGTCAATACCTACCTCTCGCCGATGATTGGCGGTTACTTCAGGAACTGACCATGGGATACGCATCCAAGGCCGGACGGGCGAGAACATCGTCCAGAAACCCTCAGGCACACGCCATATGCGACCGCTGCGGCGGTCGTTACAATCACGTCGATCTAGCTTTCCAGTACGACTGGGCTGGCGCGACCATGATTAAGAAGAACCTTCTGGTGTGCCGCAGCTGCATGGACACCCCGCAGCAACAGCTGCGCTCCATCATCCTGCCGGGCGATCCGCCGCCGATCATGAACCCGCGTCCCGAGAACTACGCCAACCTGTCGACCGATTACCGGGTGACCTCTGGCATGGATACGGTCAACGCCAAGACCGGCATCCCGGTGCCCGGCGGTGACTTCCGCATCACCGAGAATAACAACAACCGCGTCACCCAGCAGACCGGCTTCGCGAACGGCAGCCTCAACCAGCAGCCCGGCACTGACCCCAACGCCCCCGGTGACAGCGATCCCGGTTTGCCGTATGGTAACACAACCGTTCCAGAGACAGGTCCGATCTGATGTCGAACATTCAAATCCCCAACCTCCCAGCTGTGGCAGGTCTGTCCGGTGCGGAGCTTCTCGAGGCTGTGCAGGCCGGGTCTTCGGTCAAGATCAGCCTCAATCAGATTGGTGCGCTCTTCCAGATCGGCGCTCCCGTGTCGTTCCCGCTGCAGGTGGCCATCGGGGGCACCGGGACAACGACGTCAACCGGGACTGGCTCTGTTGTCCTGTCGAACTCGCCCACCCTTGTGACGCCAACCCTTGGCACCGGTTCCTTCGCCCTCGGCACCGCAGCCGCACCATCCATCACCTTCACTGGTGATCTCAACACAGGTATCTGGTCGCCCGGCGCAGACACGGTTGCAGCCTCAACGAACGGCGTGGAGCGCATCCGGATTACTTCTACCGGCCTTGTCGGAATTGGGACGAACAACCCGACATCCCTTTTGGACCTCTACAACGCCACGTCCTCCATCCTGAACGTCTCGGGCGACAGCACGGTGAGCATCCTTTCGTCGAGGGCATCAACGGACGCCACCCCACCCAACCTGAACTTCAGGAAGTACAGGGGTACGATTGCGTCACCGGCGGTCGTGATCGCCAATGACGTTGTGGGCAACTCAAACTACTCCGCTTTCGATGGGTCTGGCCTCGTGAACGTGGCGCAGCTCCAAGTTGGCGTTGAGGCCATATCTGTCCCCAACGATGTCAGCGGGTACTTCAGGTTCTTCACCCGCCCCGCCGGTACGCTCGCAGTGCTGACCGAGCGCATGCGCATCACCTCCACGGGCAACGTGGGGATCGCCACGGCCACCCCAATCACGCCCCTGCACGTCGCCGGAGCCAGCATCACCACCGGCGTGGTCTACGCCAACCAGCCCGCGCAGACCTCAATTGCCGTTGCCTCCACGCTGACCATTGCGCAGCTTCTGACGGGCATCATCCAGTACACCGGCGCTTTGGCCACGCTGACCCTACCGACCGGCACGGACATCGAGGGTGGCCTCCCTGCCACGTTCCCGACCAACATGTCCTTCGACTTTTCGGTCATCAACACGGGCTCTGGGACGGCAACTCTCGGCACGGCAGCTGGCCTGACCCTCACGGGCAGCATGGCCGTCACCGCAGCCGCATCCGGCCTGTTCCGTGTCCGCAAGACTGCGGCCAACACCTACACCATCTACCGAATTTGCTAAGAGGGAAGACGCCGGATGACCCCTGAGACACTCTGGAGCCTCGGCCTTAGCGCAGCACTCGGCCTCATCGGCTGGGTGCTGAAAAACCATGTCGAAGAAGTAAAACGCCTGCAAATCCTTCTGAACCGCACCCGCGAGGAAGTGGCCAAGGAGTACGTCACGCGAGCCGACATGCACACCGACATGAACCGGGTCATCACCCGCTTGGACAACCTTGACAACAAGATCGACGCCTTGCTGCGGAGCTTGGCAAAATAGGACACCGTTAAGGGAGGCTGCGATGGTACTAGAACACTGGGTATGGCCTTTCGCTGCCGTGGCTATAGGCCTTCTGTTTTGGTTCAGCGGAGACGGCTGGTACAGATACCCATGCCAAGACCCCGCCAACTGGGGTGCACTTGAGTGCCAGCCACCAATCTGCCTTCGCACCAAAAACTGCGCTGAAGACCTTACCGGAGGGGTTGCACCATGAGGAAGAATGATCCCGATTTTCTCGAGGCCAAGCTGCGCTACTTCGTCGGCGTTAGCCTGACACTGATCCTTGGCGGCAGCATCTTCATCATCCTATACAGTTTGGTGTTCGTGACGCAGCCTTTGGGCGAAAGCTCTGAGAACGACCGCGCCCTGTTCTCCATCCTGACGCCCATTGCCAGCTTCATCACTGGTGCCTTGGGTGGTGTGATGGCAGCGGGCAACACCCGCAAACGTGATGAAAACAATGGGGGGACCGACGAATGATCGGTAAAATTATTGGAATGTTCCTTGGCCGTAAGGTCAAAGAAAAGGCAGTCGACGCCGTACTGGACAAGGTGAACCTGCCTGACCCGGTGGAGAACGCCATCAAGATTGCCGCGACCGGAAACGTAGGTGACCTGCTCGGTGGCATACCAATCGACGTCGCTCCGGAAAAAGCACCCGAACAGGTCACCAAGAAAGTGCGCGTCAGGAAGCCGAAAAAATGAAGTGGCTTGCCCTGCTTCTTCTGACGGCTGCGCCTGCCCATGCTTATGAGATCACTCGCGTGATTGACGGCGACACGGTCGAAATCGTGGTGGATTTTCTGCCCGAGCCCCTTCCGCCTAAGCTGTCGATCCGGGTTATGGGTGTCGACACACCGGAGAAGGCACCGCGCGCTCAGTGCGATGTTGAGGCCGCCAAAGCTCAGGATGCCACCAAGTTCACCAAGAACGCGGTGGCCAACGCCCTTGAGACTGAGGTCGTGATCCTCAAGTGGGACAAATACGGTGGCCGGGTGCTGGGCGAGGTCTACTTGGACAAGCAGAGCCTGTCTGAGATGCTTATCGCTGCGGGACTTGCCCGCCCATACAAAGGTGAGGCCAAGTCCTCGTGGTGCGAATAGGAGAACTTAAATGAGCCTGCTGACCGTAGATCAACTGCGCGCAATGATCCCGACCAACAAGGAGATCGCCGCTTGGTGTGATGAGCTGAACAAGGCGTTGCCGAAGTACGACATCACCACCGATCAGCGGATCGCAGGCTTCATCTCTCAGTGCGCCCATGAGAGCATGGACTTCAACGCCCTGTCCGAAAACCTGAATTACCGCGAGGAGACGCTGAACAAGGTCTTCCCGCGCTACTTCGGACCCGGCAAGCGCAACGCTGCCGAGTACGCCCGCAATCCCGAGAAGATCGCCAACTACGTCTACATGGACGAGTTTCGTGGCTCCAAGCTGGGCAACGTGCAGCCGGGTGACGGCTGGCGCTTTCGTGGTCGTGGCCTGAAGCAGCTGACCGGTCGTGACAACTACACCCGCTTTGCCAAAGATTACGACATGACCGCCGAGGAGGCCGCCGAGTGGCTGGAGACCAAAGAGGGTGCTTTGGCGTCGGCCCTGTGGTTCTGGAACACCAACAAGCTGAACGCCATTGCCGACACCGGCAACGTGGCCGCACTGACCAAGAAAATCAATGGTGGCGACATCGGCTTGGCAGACCGTCAGGCGCGCTACGCGCGGGCTATGGCCGCACTGGGTGGCAAGGTCTCTGCACCGCCCCCTGCCGCCTCTGCTCCCCCCTCTGGCGGCATCCTGCGCCGTGGCTCCAAGGGCGACGACGTCAAGAAGATGCAGGCCAAGCTGGGTCTGGCAGCCGACGGCGATTTTGGCCCCGGCACCGAGGCTGCCCTGAAGAAATGGCAGGCGGCCAACGGCCTGACCGCCGACGGCGTGGCTGGTCCTAAGACATTGGCTAAACTCCTCGGTTGATGTAAGGTAGGCCCAAACCTAGAGGTGGCGCTATGCCCGGACTGAACTATAGCCAGTATGTGACGCAGATCGCCGAGATGGCTGTCGTCGATCCTACCGACGCAAACTTCCTGACGATCCTGCCATCGATGATCGACTATGCCGAGCTTCGCATGTATCGCGATCTCGACTTCATGTTCACGTCGACCTCTATCCACAGCCCCTCCATCGGCCTGACCGCTGGAAACCGGAACCTGAGCTTCCCCATGACCCTGCCGGACAACTCCGGCACCATCGTGGTAACCGAGCAGCTGAACCTGATCCTGCCTGTCGGGAACGACAATCCGGACGACCCTACCGCTACCAGAGTGACCCTCCTGCCGACCACCAAGGAATTCTTGGACGCGGTCTACGGATCGAGCGCAGCGGCAAACCGGGGTCAGCCCAAGTACTTTGCACCCTTCAACGAGAACCTGTTCTTTGTCGGCCCCGTGCCCGACGCATCCTACAGGGTCGAGGTGGTGGCAACGTACAGACCGAACAGCCTGTCGGCATCGAACACCACCACGTTCATCAGCCAGTACTTCCCCGACCTCTTCATCATGGCCTCCATGGTGTACATCTCGGCGTACCAGCGGAACTTCGGTCGGCAGTCGGATGATCCGCAGATGGCGCAATCGTACGAAAGCCAGTACATGACGCTCCTGAGGAGTGCCTCGGTCGAGGAAGCCCGGAAGAAGTTCGAGGGCCCCGGCTGGACGTCGCAGTCGCCGTCGCCGATCTCCTCTCCGACGCGGGGGTAAACCATGCCCCACGCATCCCTGAAGCTCATCCCCGGCGTCGACCAGAACCGCACCCCGGCTCTAAACGAGGCCGCTATCTCGGAAAGCAACCTGATCCGGTTCGTGCCGGATCGAAACGGCATGGCTTTGCCCCAGAAGATCGGTGGCTGGGAGCGTTATTACAGCCAGCCCATGACGGCTGTGGTGCGGGCCTTGTGGGCTTGGGCAGACACAAACGACAACAGCTATCTGGCGGTTGGCTCAGAAGACGGGGTCTACGACATTGAGAATGGGCAGCTGAGCAACCGCTCGCCTCAGGAGTATGTCGCCAGCCCGGCCATGTCGTTCAATACGACGATCAACACTGACGAAGTCGAGATCGACGACACAGGTTCGAACATCACGAACTACGACAGCATATTCCTGTCTACGCACGTCTCCATCGGGGGTCTGGTGCTGTTCGGGTACTACGCCTGTGAAGGCTCGACCGCCAACCGGTACTCGATCTTTGCCACAAACATCATCGGCGCTCCGATCAACGCGACCAGCACTGTCGCTGCCGGTGGTGCCACCGCCACTTTGACAACGGTAAACGGCTCCCCTTCGGTGACCGTCACTTTAGCCAATCACAATTTCCCGGTCGGCTCCACGTTCCCAATCCTGATCCCGACCACGGTCGGCGGCCTAACTCTTTTCGGAAACTACCTTATCCGGAGCGTGCCGACCACAAGCACCTTTGTCATAGTCGCGGAGAACAACGCTGGGTCTGCCGCTACGGTCTCTATCAATGGTGGTAGGCCGGAGATCACCTATTATGTCGGGCAGAGCACCTTGCCGCCCTCCGTGGGCTTTGGTGGTGGTGGCTTTGGTTCGGGCGGCTTTGGTACAGGCACCACGGCAACTGGGACAAGATCGTTTGCCACGACCAACGCAACGTGCGTCGGAACGCTCGCGACCGTATCGTTCTCTGGCCGTTACGACATCCCGGTCGGCTCCCAAATTACCATAACGGGGGTTACGCCTTCGGGCTACAACGGAAGCTGGATCACGACAGCGAAGACCGTAGGTGCGACATCCACGGTTAGCTTCATTGTTCCATCCACCCTCGGCAACCAGACCGTCTCCGGCACAATGGTGGTCAACAGGTTCGGGTTCGTCGGGGCGACAGACTGGTCTTTGGACAACTGGGGTGAGCTTCTGATCTCGAACCCGAAAAACGGCGAGATTTTCTATTGGAGCCCAACTGACGGTGGTCAGTCGTCCACGATTGTCCCGAACGCCCCCAAGGTAAACGAGGGTTGCTTCGTGGCGATGCCCGAGAGGCAGATCATCGCGTACGGCTCCACCTTCAACGGCATCAAAGACCCCTTGCTGGTGCGTTGGTGCGACATCGGGAACTTCACGAGCTGGGTTGGCACCGTCACCAATCAGGCTGGCTCGTTCCGCATCCCCAAAGGCTCTCGCATCGTCGGTGGCCTGCAGGGACCGCAACAGGGTCTTCTGTGGACGGACCTTGGTGTGTGGTCGATGCAGTATATCAATCTTCCGCTTGTGTGGTCCTTCAACGAGGTTGGCACCGGCTGTGGCCTGATCGGTCAAAAGGCGGCGGCCACTCTCAGCGGAACGGTCTACTGGATGAGCCAGAGCCAGTTCTTCTCCCTTGGTGGCGGTGGTGTGCAACCCATTCCGTGCCCGATCTGGGATGTGATCTTCCAAGACTTCGACGACGCATACCCCGAGCGCATCATCTGCGCGACCAACGCCCGCTTTGGCGAGGTGGCGTGGTACTATCCGACCAATGGCTCTGGCGGCATCCCCACAAAGTACGTCAAGTACAACACCCTCATCGGCCAGTGGGACTTTGGAACCCTAACCAGAACGGCATGGATCGACCAATCGGTTCTCGGCTCCCCCATCGGCGCTGGCCAAGATCGCGTGATCTACCAGCACGAAGTCGGCGAGGACGCTGACGGCTCCCCGATCAATGCCTACGTTCAGACCGGCTTCTTTTCGCTGCAAGAGGGCGACCTGAAGACGTTTGTCGATCAGGTCTGGCCCGACATGAAGTGGGGCCTATACGGTGGCGACCAGAGCGCGGAAGTGCGGCTCACGTTCTTGTATTGCGACTACCCCGGCCAGACACCCAAGACGTCTGTGCATGTCGTCACAGCTGGGAGCACCTATGTCACTCCGAGGATCAGGGGGCGACTGGTCGCGATCCGCATTGAGAGTGACGACATTGGCTCCTTCTGGCGGTTGGGAAACATTCGATACCGCTTCCAACCTGACGGGAAATTCTGATGGCATCACTTTCCGACATTCTGACAGCGACAAAAAACATCGTCACTGCCCTGAACCAGCTTGGCCAGACCTACCTTCAGGTCCAAGGCCTCAACGTGTACAGCAACATCACCACTCCGACTGTGATTAAGAACGGTCAGGGGCGCGTTGTCCGGGTCTCTGTCATTGTTGCCGGTAGCGCTGATGGTGCGATTTATGATGCCGATGTTGCGACTGTTACGACCGACAAGCTCATCACAATTGAAAAAGTCATTGGTATCGTCGAGGTCAACATGCCGGTCAACAACGGCATCGTCGTGCATCCCGGCACTGGCCAAACCGTCACCATCAGTTACTCGTAAGGAACAGACCATGCCGCTGAAGCCCGGAAGCTCGCAGGAGACTATCTCCAAAAACATCTCCGAGATGGTCCGCTCTGGTCATCCGCAGGATCAGGCTGTTGCGGCGGCCTTGAGCACGGCTCGCGAGGGCATGAAGCGCGGTGGCGGGATCAAAACGCACAAGGGCCCAATCCACTCCGCAGTGGCTGGACGAACCGATCACCTGCCAATGCACGTTGCCTCTGGATCGTACGTTATCCCGGCTGACATCATCTCGGCCATGGGTGAGGGCAACTCGATGGCCGGGTTCAAGGTGGCAAAGAGCATCTTTTCCATGGCAGGGCCGTACGACAAGAGCGTGGGTGCCATGCCATATGGCGGCGGTGAGATGCCCTATGACCAGCCTGCACCCAAGCGCGCTGCCGGTGGTGAGGTTGACGCTGTGCCAATCGTTGCGGCTGGCGGAGAGTACGTTATCCCGCCCGAAGACGTCGAGCGCATCGGCAACGGCGACTTGGATCATGGGCACAAAGTCCTTGATGCCTTTGTGAAAAAAATGCGAAAAAAGACCATCAGAACCCTGCAATCACTGCCGGGACCCAAAAAGGACTAAACTGATGGATGACGTCGCGGTTCGCACTGGCACAATTGAAGACTTTAACGCGATGATGGACTGGGCATTTTCTGCCACTCAGGAAAATGCATTTGTTTATCCCGACGTCGAAAAACTTGCCGGTGTTATTTGGGGCGCATTGTCGGTCAAGACGGGGATTTGCGGGATCATAGGGCCGGTTGGCGGCAAGGTTGAAGGGGCAGTCCTTCTCAGCATGGGCGAACTGTGGTACAGCAAAGAAATAATTCTTGAGGAAAAAGTGATCTACGTTGACCCTGAATACCGCTCGGCGAAGGGTGGTAGGGCAAGAAAGCTCGCTGAATTCGCGAAGATGACTGCAGACAAGCTCGGTGTTCCGTTGGCGATTGGTGTTCTTTCAAGTTCTCGGACGGAAGCAAAAATTCGGCTTTATGAGCGTGTATTTGGCTCACCAGCTGGTGTATACTTCCTCTACGGTGCAAAAACTGGCCTCAATGAAGGGGCTGAAGGGGGCTCCTAATGGGCGGCAAAACTTCAACAACGACACAGCAGGTTACTGTCCCGCCGGAGGTTCTTGCCCGGTACAACGCGGTCAATGCGCGTGCTGAAAGTGTTGCAAACAGGCCATTCCAGATTTACTCCACGGACCCATCCAAGTTCGTTGCGCAGCTGAACCAGCAGCAGCAGATGGGTATTGGGAATGTGAACGCCGCCGCAGGGGCTTACCAGCCGTACCTATCGGGTGCCACGGGAGCAACCATGGCCGGTATGGCGTCGGCCAACCCCGCTGATCTTGAGATCAGCAAATACATGAACCCGTTCCAGCAGGACGTCATCAACGCTACGATGGCTCGCATGCGTCAGGAACAGGAGCAGGCCCAGTCTGGCGCTCTCGGCACCGCCATCTCCTCTGGGGCCTTCGGCGGCGACCGGGCCGGTATTGCGGCTGCAAACCTTGCCCAACAGCAGGGCATGGCGACCGGCGCGACCTTGGCTGGCCTGAACGCGCAGAACTATCAGCAGGCCCTGCAGACGGCCCAGCAACAGCAGGGCCTCGGTCTCGGCGCAGAACAAGCAAACCTTGCCCGCCTCCTCTCCGGTGGCCAGCAACTGGCAGGCCTTGGGCAGATGGCTCAGGGTCTTGGGCTTCAGGGTGCAGAGGCGCAGATCAACGCGGGCACCCTCGGTCAGCAGACCGAGCAGGCTGGCCTCAGCGCGCTTTACAATCAGTTCCAGCAGGAGCAGGCCTATCCGTTCCAAGTGGCCCAGTTCCTTGCGAACATCGCGGCCAGTACCGGGGCGTTGTCTGGATCGACCACGACCACCACACAGCCCGGCTCGTTCTGGTCGGATCGCCGCCTGAAGCACGACATCAAGCGCATCGGCAAGACTGACGATGGCCTGCCGATCTACAGCTTCAAGTACAAGGGTGATGACAGCGAGCAGACCCACGTCGGTTTCATGGCCGACGAGGTCGAGAAGGTTAATCCTGACGCGGTGAACACCGAACCGTCCGGCTACAAGTCGGTCGACTATGACCGAGCAACCAAGGCCGGTGGCGGTGGTGTTGCTGGTCCGTATGGCTCAAACGTTGGTTCTCAGCCGGGCGTCGGTGGCTATGTCCCGCAGGCCTACCTACCTGTCGGTGAGTTGATGATCGCTGACAGCTCTGGTCTCTCAAATGCGCGCATGTCTATGGCACAGCAACTTGAGGCCGCAGCCAAAATAGGCGAGAGCATCAAAAGCCTAGACGAGGACTGGCAGTGGGCCAAGGATCGTTGGGGCAACCAAAAACGCGAGGGGAACCTTGCTGGTGCCGAGGAGGCGCGCGACGTAAGATATGCCTCTGGTGGCGTCGTCGGCTATGCTTCTGGTGGCCCAGCCTACCTTGAGGGCGGCCTCAAGCCCGCCCAGAACCCCGTTGAAAAGGAGGGCTACCTCTCCGACACGGTGAAGTCCCAAGAGGAAGGCAAGAAGAACCAGATCATGCAGCCGGGCTCCGCGCCGGGCCAGCAGGCAAGTGGCGCGTCCCAGCTTGGAAGCCTTTTGGGCGGCGCTGGTGCAGCAATGTCTGGTTTTGCAGCCATCGCTCCGCTCCTCGGCATCTCCGACCGCCGCATGAAGCACGACATCCGCAGGATCGGGAAAACCGACGACGGGATGCCGATCTACAAGTTCAAGTACAAGGGTGACGACCGCGAACAGACGCACATCGGCTTCATGGCTGATGAGGTCGAGCGCAAGCATCCCGACGCCGTGATGACCGGCTCTGACGGCATGAAGCGCGTTGACTACGGTCAGGCGGACAAGTTTTATCAGGGTGGTGTCGTTCGCCACGGGTATGCTACCGATGGTACGGTTGAGGACGAAAGAACCGCTGGTGAGAGGGTTTCGGAGTTCACCTATCCCGCTCGCGATCTCCTGACGCGCCGACTGCCCTTGGGTGCGCTCGCCCTTGCTAACCGTATCACGGCGGGTGCCCAGAACCTAGCTGGGGTGGGCCTTGGTGCGGCTGGCGCGCCGGAAGCTGCCGATTACGCCTTCGGCGCAGGCTCTAACACGATGGAACGCGCCAGAGAGTTAAGCCGCAGAGCCGACGAACCCGCCCAGCCTTACCCCCAGCCGAGAGACCTGTCGGCGGCTGACATGCGCGCCTTGGAGCAGACCCCCGAAGAGGCGGCGGCTCTGGAAGCGCGCAGGAACATGACGATGGAGCCATCTCGGTCTGAGGGTGTTATACCCTCAGAATATGGACGCCTCTTGATGAACCCGGCGGGGTCTCTCCCTGTAGGGGTTGCCGACCCCATGCGCTTCGCCGCCGGTGATGCAAGAATGGGTGCCGAGGCATCCCCCATGCGTTTTGCCGCCGGTGATGCAAGAATGGGTGCGGAAGCCAGCCCCATGCGCTTCGCATCTGGTGATAGCCGCATGGGCCCCGGACTTGCACCCGCATCGTCTATTCGTCCTCAGGCGCGCCCTGAAGGCCTTGGCGCTGCCTCCACCTCCATCTCTACCGCATCCCAGCCCGACGTGGCCGCTACGCAGCCCCCAGCAGCACCACAGCAGTTTGGCTTCACTGGTGTCGCCGGTGCCGGGAAAGGGTACACCGACGTCATCCTGCCCGACGGAACCGTGGAGCGTCGTGAGGGTGCGCGGAACTGGCGCAACAACAACCCCGGCAATATCGAGTTTGGTGATTTTGCCAAGGCCAATGGTGCTGTTGGTTCCGATGGGCGTTTTGCCGTGTTCCCCACCTACGAGGCGGGCCGGGCGGCCAAGGAAGCCCTTCTGTTCTCGACCGACGGTTATGCCGGAAAGACCATTGCTGGCGCTCTTGAGCGGTACGCTCCGCGCGCAGACAACAACAATACTGACGCATACATCGCCACGGTGGCCAGCGCCCTTGGCGTCGACCCGAATACTCCGCTTGCGGAATTGAGCCCCGCTCAGCGGGACGCAATGCTGACGGCGATGGAGCGTGTTGAGGGCGGTGGTCCGGGCGGTGATGGCCAGTTTGTTTCCTACTCCACAACTCCCGGCGGCCTTGGCGGTGCAAGCTTGGCTCCTCCGGCAGATCAGAGAGGCCTTGGCGCTGGCATCCTGACCTCTGACAAGCCGTATGAGGATCGCACCACCCTCGGAAAGATGTTCTACAACGAGGACGGGACGGTCAACCGCAACGCCTTGCTCTCTCTCGCATCCGGCGTTGGGGCTATGCTTTCGTCGCCCAGCCAGTTCTTCCTGCCGTCTGTAGGCCTCGGCCTGCAGGGCGCTGCCAGCACCTACGCTGGCCTTGAGAAGCAAGCGGCTGACATCGCGCTCACCAGAGAAGAAGCGCGCCGCACCAATATCGAGGCTGATAGAGGTCGCATCTACGAAGGCCAGAACGGCACGATGTTTATCAATCTAGGTGGCGGAATGCCCCCGATTGAACTCTGGCGCTATCTGGAGAACCCCGCCGCCTATTCAACCGGCGACAGACAGCTTGATGCGCAAATCCTTCGCCAAGCACGGGAAATGTCGCAACGCGAGACGCCTGCCAGCGGTGTCTTCTCGGCCCCCGAGGTCCAGACCCTGCTTGACCGCGAAACTGCAAACTCGGAACGCAATCCGAATTCGGCCCGCGCCCAAAGCGATGCTATTGAAAGCGCAACGAACGCTTCAGCGGCAGTGGCGCGTTCCGCAATTCCGTCAATCTTGACGCAGGCAGATGCTGTTGCCGCATTGACCAGTCCGGATGAGGAGGTGCGCTCCGGCGCATTGGGTCCGCTGAAGCAAACCGCCGCAAACTACTTGAACGACCTGTCTCAGACAATCAGCCAGATGACAGGTGTTCAGCTGCCGACCATCACTGACCCCAACGGTGGTGACGCCGCCGCAAACGCGCAAATCATCCTCAAAGAGGCTGTAGCTTCTGGTATGCTGAACGCCAACGGCATCCAAGAGCTTCAGACCATCATGGGTGCACAGCCGAACATGGCGCTCTCTGCCGAGGCAAACTCCGCGCTGATGGCAGGTCTGTTGGTATCGGGTCGCACCGAAATGCGCCGCGCTGACTTCATGCGGGACTACAAGCAACAACCGGGCAACACATACCGCACGGTGATTGACGCTGGTCAGGCTTTCCAAGAGGCATACGGCAATCAGATTTTGGCCGAAAAGGCTGTTCTGAAGGAACTGATTCACTACGGAAATCAACCCATGCCTCCCGAGTGGGCCACCATCCTTGGCGACTACAGGACGCCCATGGAATTCCTCATGACGCCCGGCATCTCGCCGGAAGACAAGAACGAGTTCATCATGAAACTTCTCCCGGCACTTGGGGTAAACGAGATGGTCATCTCGGGTCTTCAGGGTCCGGAAGGCGTTTACATCGGCAACTACTTCGGAGGCTGACATGGAAGACCTTACCAGTAGACTTCCCACACTTCAGCCTCCCGCCGGGCGCTCACCTCAGGCTAGCATGTCGGAGCGGGTCAAAAGCCTCCCTGCTCTGACATTGCCACGTCAAGAGGAGCGACCAGAGCAAGCGCAGACGGTTACCCCCGGTGACCGTCAACCCCCCGGCGGTGATAATCGCATGACCCCCGTCCCCGCCCCCGCCTCTGGGCGCATGTTCCAGATCAAGGAAGACCTCCCGCGAAGCGCGTATGAAGACATGCCGTTTACGGAAGTTTTGCCTCGTGCGGCCTCCAACTTCTTTCCCAGCGCCGGGAACGTGGGTAAGGGTCTGTATGACGCCGTGGTGAATTATGAGGACACGGCAGGAGCTCTAAACCAACTTGGCAAGGGCGTCATCTCAAAGGTTCGCGGCGCTCTGGGTGGTGAGCGCAACATGGAAGCCGAGGCGGTAGCTGACGCGCTGGGTTCTATGTATGCTGACCGCTATGGCAGCATGGCGGCCTTCAAAGAGACTTTGGCTGAAGACCCCGCCTCTATTGGCTTAGATGTGGCGTCTGTTGCCCCTGTGGTCGGACCAGCAGGTCGCGCTGCGGGCCTTGGGCCTGTGGCAACAGGCCTGCAGAGGGTTACCTCTCTTGGTGACCCGGTCAACCTTGCTGCTCAGGGTGTAAAGCTTGCTTCCCGTGGTGTCACGGCCCCGGTGACCACGGTTGGCAGATACGTTCAGGGTGCAGCAAGCGGGGTCACGCCGAACGCCCTGAAGCTTGCCGAGCAGGCTGGCAAGAGTGCCGATCCTGCGGCACGAGCCGCGTTCAAGACATTTGCTATGGGCAAGGGCGACAACCGGGAAATTGCAAGAACCGCCGTGGCGGCTCTGGATGAACGCCGCGCCGCCGAACAAGCTGCCTATGTGCGGGGCAAGCGGGAGCTGACCACTCAGGAACTGTCCCTGAATAGGGTGCAGGATACCGTCAATCAGGTTAGGTCCGAGATAAATAGGCTCGGCCTCTCAAGCCAATCCCCGAAGGTTGCCGTTCTTGAGGAAATGGCGAGGAAGGTTGACCAATACGTCAATCACCCCGACCCCACGGCCCGAACGGCTGTTCAGCTGGACGTTCTGAAGCGCGATCTGCGTGATATGATGGACACTCTGAAGCCGTCTGACAAGGGTGCTTTGTCATCCATACCCACGTCTGTGCGCGACACCATTGCAACTGTCGATCCGGGTTACGCTGCTATGATGGAGCGGTATCAGTCGTGGCTGTCCGAGATGAAGGACATCCAATCGACTCTTGGTGCCAACGACCGTGTAGCAGAGACGACACGGATTGCACGGCTTTTGTCCACCCTGAAGAGCGACGACAAGACATCGCTCCTGAAGGAGTTGGCCGGGAAAACAGAAGCCGGGAAGTACCTTCCTTACATGATTGCCGGTGCCTCGGTTGAAAAGATAGCGCCACCCTACCTGCAGGGTATGGGCCTGATGGGGGCTGGGTCTGTCCTTCTGGGTGGTCCACATGGTATGGCAATGGCGGCAGCTGGATCACCTCGTCTTGCTGGGTTTACCCAATATGGGGCAGGGCGTCTGCAGGGTGCGATCAACAGAATCCCAACACCCCCTTCTGCAGCAACCAACCTTCTGTCCCAGATCGGGAATGAACGTATGGAGCGCAAGACCGGTGGCCGTGTGGGCATGCCGCACGACAAGGTGGCAGATCAGTTGGTTATGGCTGCAGAACGTGCTAAGAAGGGGATCAGCAAGGGGACCGAAAGCCTCCTCGATATGTCTGACAACCACATCGCACATGCTTTGGAAGTGGCGAACAGGAGCATCTGATGCCGACAGCAAACAAAGACCTCAATGAGCCGCTCGTCAACTCTACCAACTGGGACGTGCCCCTGAACGCGAACACGGCCATTCTGGATGCGGCACTGGGTGGCACGACGTCTTTTAACGTCACCGGCATCGGAACGACCCCGGTTGTCCTCACCACAACGCAATACCAGAAGCTGATCCTGAACTTTACCGGTGTGCTGTCGGCAAACGTGAACTACCGCATCCCATCGGGTGTTGGCGGACAGTGGGTCGTACGGAACGGTAGCACGGGTGCTTTCACGCTTACCATCAGCAGCGGTGGCTTGGGGACATCATTTGAGGTGCCGCAGGGCTCCGTGCGAACCGTTTACTCGGATGGCACCAACATTCGCTCCACCAACGACACGGTGGGCTCAATCCCGAGCGGCAGTGTTGCGTATAGCAGCGGCGGCGTCCTGACCGGCACCACCGGCCTGACCTACAACGGCACCGTTCTGGACGTCATGGCGACCACTGCGGCCACCAACACCGCGACCGAAGTCCTGATCCTCGACAGCCAGTCGAGCGGGACACCGGCGGCTGGTATCGGCACGACGATGTCCTTCGCTGCGGAGACCGGCGCCGGGAACACCGAAGTCGGCATGCAGATTTCTGCGATCACCACCGACGTCACCTCCGGGTCGGAGGACTTTGACTTTGTCCTGCGCCTGATGGCTGCCGGTGCGACCGCGTCCGAGATCGCGCGCATCACGTCGACCGGGATCATGACGCTGAATGGCGGGAACGTGGTGGCCGGAAGGACGGCGACCAACACGGCGGTGCAGGCTCTAGAATACGCCGGTATCACCACAACCGCAGATGACGACGGCACTTTCACCACCGGGCAAACCTACACGCCAACTCCGGTGGGTGGAAACATGAAGCGCATCATCAATAACGCCTCTCCCGGCGGCATGACGATTGCTGTGCCTACGGCGGCTGGCGACTATACGATAATCGTCCAGATCACTAACAGCAGCACCGCCGGTGCTATCACGCTGTCTGGTTTTAGCAGGGTTGTGGGGAACCCGTTCACGACCACCAACGGGAGTGACTTCTTCGTCTATATCACCAAGTGCAACGGCTTTACGCTGGCCAACGTGGTGGCACTGCAATGACGTTCCCCCTGATGCCGTTGGCTGATCCTGCAGCGGGCGGAAACGCAACAGTGACATATGTCACTACCCTGAGATCGTCCAGCAACTCATACACATATACCTTTACCGGGGCGGCCATAGGTACGGCCACCGCCACTCGGTTGGTTGTTGTGTGCGCGGCAATCAACGTGACGGGTCCGGGTTTTTACTTCATAAACAGCATCAGCATCGGCGGCGTAACCGCAACAATGGCTGTTAGAAGTGCGTCAAACACGAACTGCGCTATTGCGTACCTTCTTGTCCCAACTGGGACCACGGCCAACATAGTCGTTTCCCTTGGGGGGAGTGGAACCCCCGGTAGATGTGAAATCAACGTCTTTAACGTGGATGGATATTCATCTCAGGTTCCATCTTCTGTCGGATCAACAAACGCTACGACTGCAACAACAATCTCCGCCAGCGCAACCCCATCTTCGGGGGATTGTGCTGTCTCCATATGCTTCACCTACGCGGAGGTAACTCATACTTGGTCCTCCCCCATGATTGAGGCTTCTGACGGGATTACGGAAGATAGTTCTGCGACTTCAGCGTACGCGAACGGATTGCCTTTTGGGACCTTTACCGCCACAGTGACAAAATCCGCGTCTTCAGAATCCACAATGTCAATAGCAACTTGGAGTTAATCTGATGCTAAACCTGACCAAGGGCGAAGACATCATCAAGTCGGTACTTCCCGGCTCTCAGTTCACCCTCCCGAACGGCGACGTTGTGTCACCGGCGTACGCAGGCTGGTCGAACGGCGAGTACACGCTTGTCGAGGCACCGCCCGTCCCGCCGACACCTCCGTCACCTCCGACCCGTGCGGAGCAGGAGGCGGCCCGCAAGGCGGCCTACAACGCCGAGAGCGACCCCCTGTTCTTCATGGCCCAGCGCGGCGAGGCCACGCTCGAGGAGTGGCGCAACAGGGTCAACGACATCAAGGGGCGTTACCCCTACCCGTGATCGACCTCAGAGGTCGATGACCCAGAGACCCTCACCGTTGGGCTGCAGAGACACGTTGCGAAGCCCAAAGGGGATCACATGCGCGATCCTCCTTGGGATCGTCACCCTGACGGAATAGCTGCGATTGCTTGCGCGTCGTACGACGAAGTCACCGTCAGGCCCGAACTCGAGCGCGATCTTCGATCCGCCGTCATGGTAGACGGACACGCGCTCACCCTTGGCCATCTCCACCGGCATCATGACGTAGGCGATGTCGGGGTTCTTCCTGTTGCGGGACACGCAGGGGACCGACCGTCTGGCCGCCTCCTTGAGGCTCTTTCCCATCTTTTTCCACGTCATTTTACACCAGCCTTTTTGCAAGTTTTGCCGGGTAAAGCCTTCTAGGTCAAGGTCAGAGCTTCACCTTGCCGATGTACATGACGTTGATGATTGTCTCCCCGACGCTGTAGTACTCTGTGCCGTCCGGGGCCTTGACGGTGCCGCGCTTCGGGGACGTGTCACCGGCGCGGTAGTACTCCTCGACCGTGATGAAGTCGCTCTGGTCGAGGAGATCGTGCATCTCGGGGATCGTGCTGACCCCCTTGACGGTGCCAACAATCATGTGGGTCGGGGTGCCGCTGCGCGCATGCATGTTCATGGTAAAGAAGAATATGGTCACCCGCGTTTCCTTTTATTGGCAACTCCCCTCACTTAAAAAGGTAATTGCCGAGTTTTTCCAGCGTTGCAAGGGTGGGTGTCTCCCCCTTACCGCTCGCGATGTACCTGACGGTGTTCTCGTGAAGCCCTGCTCCGGCAGCCACCTTGGAAAGGTTCCGGTCATCCAAGGCCAGACGGATGCGCTTGAGCTGCTCATTGATGACCTCACGGACGATGTCCGCTGGCAGCTTTTCGTGTTCGGACATTTCCGATGTCTCCAACTTAACAATTTGCGTGTTCACATTTGCATATGGCGGCAGGGGGCGTCAATAGCGCGCGGATCGTAAGCGAAAAGGGGGCCTCTCGACCCCCTCCCCTTTTACTCAATCACGACCCCGTCGATCAGCTCCACCAAGACATCAACAGACTTTGCGAAGTAGACCGCCGACACCCTTTCCTGCCCGCCCTCTGCGCAGATCGAGGCTGAGGCGAGCCTGCCCGCGTTGTGCTCGTTCCGTAGGTGGGTGCTGACCTTCTGCGTCTCCTCGTTGAGGGCCTCGGCAACCTGCCGTGAGGTCCACGCCCGGTCCTTGGTCATGATGAGGTCACGGCAGCGCTGTGCGAAGTCTTGCTTGAGTACCGGTGCCGGTGCGTCCCCGTGCAGCGGGACGAGGCGCTCGAGGACGTTCGCCCTGATCGCGCGCCAGCGGGCGCTGTACTCCCCATCGACCTCGGGCCGGTGGTTGTCGATGCAGTATGCGTTCAGCATGTCCCCGACATCCGCGTTGATGACCTCAACGACCTTTGAGGAGATGAAGACCTGCTCATCATCCTCGCAGACGGCAAACGCCGATCCTCCTCGCGTGACGTTCATGATGGTGCACTTCTTCACGACGATGTCGCTCGGCTTGAAGAAGGGGGTACTAACTCGTGCTGTTTCGTTCATGTTTTTTCCTACTCTGGTTTGCTGTTGGGTAATCGTTACTTGCTGTTCACTAGGTATCTCTGGATCGCGTTTGGGCTGCAGGAGAAAGAGGGAACGCGTCGGTTCGACGGCTCTTCCTTCGATCTCACAGACACCAGCTGTGGCGAGAATTTCGACTGTGGTAGGTCGATCCCGAAGCGTTCGCAGGCAGCGTCAATCGACTTGCGGTGCATGCCGTAATGCTGCGCCGTGATCGTCACCGACCACCCCTTTTCGCGGGCGGCCACGAGCATATCTCGGGTCAGGAATTTTCTACTTGCCATATGCCTTCTCCTTGATGGCTTCGATGGTTTCTTTGTTTTGCTGGGCAAGCCATAGGATCAGCTCGTACTGCTCCTGCGTGACCCAAAAGCTGGGCGACTTGACGTACCCAGCCAGTCTCAGGGCCCGTGCACCGGGGCTGTTGCTGGCTTCTCGGCTCATAGCTTGGTGATCTCCGTCTGGACCAAGCGCCCGTGCGTGATGTTCTTCTGGCCCCGGACCTTGGAGTTGTCCCACGTCCAGCACTCACCGTTGCTGTCGTTGAAACACACCCAGAGCAGGTTGTGCTCTGGGCCGTAGTCCATGACGAAGTGCGCCAGAGCGGACCCCTTGGGCGTGTCCAAGGGTAGCGGTGGGTTCAGTTGCAGGATCATGGCTTCTCTCCCTCAATCTCGGCCAGCGTGGCGCGGGCAATCTCTCCCATGCGAAGGACAAGCCCGCGCAAAGCAGACTGAGAACACCCGTCAATCATCCCTTCTGGGTCTAGCGCATCAACCACCCGTAGCGCCTCCACCGCCTTCGCCAGCTTGGCCTCAAGGTCACGATAGGCCCCTGTCCCGATCCTGCCCATCTTGTCGTAGGCGTCCCGGTATTTCTCGCAGGTCGCCAGCTTGGCTTCCGCAAGAATAAGCGCCTGACCATTGTTCATTCCGGCCTGCATCAAACCTTCGCACTGCTTCTCCAACTCAGCAACGGTGTTGTCCATAACGGCCTGCGCCATGCGGCAGGTATTGAGGTGCCTCTCCAACTCCTCCGCATAAGCCTCGGCCTCCTTGGCGTCAGCACGGGCGGCTTCGAGTTGCTCGGTCAGGGTTTGGATGCTGGTATCAGGGGTGCGTGTGTTCCATGCGGCGATGGCTTCATCACCTGTCGGACGCCACCCTGTTTCTGCGCCGCAACCAAGGCAACGGACCCACGATGTATCGTCGTGCGGCGGCTGCGCTTCTCCACAGAACGGGCAGGGTTTTAGATCGTCGTCAC
>JBIIGF010000165.1:0-5060 GCA_044236665.1 Aestuariivirga sp.
GCGGTCGAGGAACTCGGCCGCATCCGGACCCTTGATCTCGATCTTGCCGAGCGTCGAGGCATCGAGCAGGCCCACCTTGTTGCGGACGGCGAGGATCTCGCGGTCGATCGCGGCGTGCTTGTCCTCGCTTCCACGCGGATAGGTGTAGGCGCGGCGCCACTGGCCAACGGGCTCGAACACCGCCCCCTGATCCACATGCCACTTGAAGATGGCCGTGCGGCGGACCGGCAGGAACAGCTGCTTGGTGAGCGGCCCGGCAATCGCGCCGAAGGAGAAGGGCGTATAGGGCGGGCGGAAGGTGGTGATGCCCACTTCCGGGATCGACCGCCCCGAGGCCTCGGCGATGACGCCAAGGCCGTTGAGGTTCGAGGTCTTGCCCTGGTCGGTCGCCATGCCGAAGGTGGTGTAGCGCTTGGTGTGCTCCACCGACTCGTAGCCTTCGCGCTGGGCGAGTTCGAGGTCGGCGGCCGTCACGTCGTTCTGGTAGTCGATGAAGTGCTTGTTGCCTTCATTGTACTTGCCGGTGGCGGGCGCGAACCAGATCGGCTCCATCGGGCGCTGGTCGGCCTGGATGGCGGCCGGCACCGGGTGGATGTTGCCGGTGCCCGACAGCTTTGATCCGGCAGCGTAGGCTTCCTCCAGAATGGCGGGAAGCGCGAAGGTGCCATTGGCCGCACCCACCGCCACGATCTTGTCGGCGTGGCGGTCGGGACGGAAGGACTGCAACTGATCGTCGAAGCGGATCTTACCGCCGTTGTGGCACCAGAGATGCAGCGCCGGGTTCCAACCGCCGGACATGGCGATGAAATCGCAATCCGCCTTGGTTTCCTTCACCACGCGGCCCTGGCCTTTGCGGTAGGAGGCGATCTTGGCGCCGGTGATGTTGAGGCCGCCCCAGGTGGTTTCCACCGCGGAGATCACCGATCCGGTATCAACCGTGATGCCCATGTCGCGGGCCTTGCTCGGCAATGCGCCGTCGGCCCGGCCGCGCGAGTCGACCACGCGCACGCCGATGCCGGCGTTCTTGAGCACCAGGGCCGTCTGGTAGGCGTCGTCATTGTTGGTGAAGACCACGCCGGACCGGCCGGGCGACACGCCGTAGCGCTCCACCATGCCGCGCACCGCCGAGGCCAGCATGATGCCCGGACGGTCGTTGTTGGCAAACGCGATCGGGCGTTCGATCGAGCCGGTGGCAAGGATCACCTGATGGGCGCGCACCTTCCACAGGCGGTGGCGCGGTACGCCGGAGGCGGCCAGCGCGGCATCATGATCAGCCACGCGCTGGAACAGCATGAGGAAGTTGTGGTGCCAGTGGCCGACGACCGTGGTGCGGTTCAGCACATGGACGTTTTCAGCGCCCGCCAGGCTGGCGGCCTTGGCGGCTGCCCAGTCAAGCTGCGACTGGCCGTCGATGGTGCCGCCCGAGAGATCGGCGAGGCCGCCGAAGCGCGGGTTCTCATCGGCGATAATGACTTTGGCGCCCGAGGCCGCCGCCGCTTCCGCCGCAGCAAGGCCTGCCACGCCAGCGCCAATCACCAGCACATCGCAATGGACGTGGATCTGCTCGTAGCTGTCCGGGTCGCGGCCTTCCGGCGCCTTGCCGAGGCCCGCCGCGCGGCGGATGAAGGGCTCGTAGACATGCTTCCAGAACGACTGGGGCCACATGAAGGTCTTGTAGTAGAAGCCGCCCGGAATGAAGCGCGACATCGTGTTGTTGACGGTGCCGATGTCCCAGTTCAGCGACGGCCAGCGGTTCTGTGACACGGCGCTGAGGCCGTTGAAGAGCTCGACCTGGGTGGCGCGCAGGTTCGGCTCATGGCGCGCCCCTTCGCCGACCCCGATCAGCGCGTTCATTTCTTCCGAACCAAGGCCGATCACGCCGCGCGGGCGGTGATACTTGAAGGAGCGGCCAAACACCCGCTGGCCGGAGGCCAGCACGGCGGAGGCGACAGTGTCGCCCTCGAAGCCCGACAGCGTCTTGCCGTCAAACGAGAAGGAAACCTTCTTCGAACGGTCGACGAGGCGGCCGCCGGTGCTCAAGCGATATGGCTTGCTCATGACTTGTTCTCCGCCTTGAGACGGTTGGCGAAATACTCAGCCCAGAGACCCTTGGCCTGAGCGATGACATCGGGCGGGGGCAGTTCGGTGATGCCGTAGAAGGCCTTGAACTCCATGGTCACCGTGTCGCGCGCGGCGTGGAACCACTTGCCGCAGCCGCGGTCGCAGCGCCAGCGCTCGAAGTGGAGGCCCTTGGGATTGTAGCGGATGAACAGGTAGTCGCGCTGTTCCTCATCCGTCACATGGGCGGGGTCATAGGTTGCGGGGCGGCGCACATGCGCCTGGCCGGCCGCGTGGAAATCCGTCTCGTCACCTTCGGCGCCGCACACGGGACATTTGACGACAAGCATCTCTCTAACTCCTAGTGGGCGACCGCGGCGGCGACGGATTCGTCGATCAGGCGGCCTTCCTTGAAGCGGTTGAGGCCGAAGGGCTCGGCAATCGGGTGGGGACGGTCATTGGCGATGGTATCAGCAAACACCCAGCCCGAACCCGGAATGGCCTTGAAGCCGCCCGTGCCCCAGCCGCAGTTGACGTAAAGGCCATCGACCGGCGTCTTGGAGATGATCGGCGAACGGTCGCCCGTCATGTCCACGATGCCGCCCCACAGGCGCAGCATGCGCAGCCGCGAGATGATCGGGAAGGTCTCGACCAGTGCCGCCACCGTGTGCTCCAGCGCCGGGAAGGAGCCGCGCTGGGAGTAGTTGTTGTAGGGGTCGGTGCCGCCGCCGATGACCAGTTCGCCCTTGTCGGACTGGCTCATGTAGCCGTGCACCGTGTTGGCCATGACCACGCAGTCGATCACCGGCTTGATCGGCTCGGAGACCAGCGCCTGCAGGCACTGGCTCTCGATCGGCATCCTGACGCCCGCCATGTCCATGATGGTGGAGACGTGGCCGGCGGTGACAACGCCGATTTTCTTGGTCTTGATGATGCCCCTGGTGGTTTCGAGTCCCACGACCTTGCCGCCATCGCGCTGGATGCCGGTGACCTCGCAGTTCTGGATGATGTCGACGCCCATGGCATCGGCGCCGCGGGCGTAGCCCCAGGCCACCGCGTCATGGCGGCCCGTGCCGCCGCGCGGCTGGTAATAGGCGCCGAGGATCGGGTAGCGGCAGTTCGGATCATCGTTGATGATCGGCACGATCTCCTTCACCTCAGCGGGCGTTACCATGCGGCAGTCGAGGCCGGCCAGGCGGTTGGCGTGGGCGGTGCGCTGGAAGGCGCGCAACTCATGCTGGGTCTGGCACAGCATCAGAACGCCGCGCGGGGAGAACATGACGTTGTAGTTCAGGTCCTGCGAGAGGTCCTCGTAGAGCGAGCGCGCCAGCTCATAAATGGCGATCGATGGGTCCTGCAGGTAGTTGGAGCGGATGATGGTGGTGTTGCGGCCGGTATTGCCGCCGCCCAGCCAGCCCTTCTCGACGACCGCGATATTGGTCATCTTGTGGTTCTTGGCGAGGTAATAGGCGGTGGCGAGGCCATGGCCGCCGGCGCCGACGATGACGGCGTCATATTCCTGCTTGGGATTGGGCGAGCGCCATGCGCGCTCCCAGTCCTTGTGGTAGTTCATGGCGTTTCGCGCGAGCGAAAACAGAGAATAACGCGGCTTCATGAGGGCTTATTCCTTGTAACTGCCAGGGGTTCTAACAAAGGCCCCCGGGCGCTATAACGGGTTTTCCGACGCCCAAGGACGGCCATGCGACAATGCTGCATCGAAAAATTGAGCGGGATGAATTGCATTAATGAGGCACACGGGAATATCTCATAGCTTATCATGATCTGGATCGCTCTCGCGGTATTGACCGCCGTTGTCCTCGCTGCCCTTCTGGTTCCGGTGGTTGTCCGCAGCCTGTCGGCGGACGCTGCAGACCGCAATGCCTATAACCGGGCGGTTTTCCTTGACCAGCTGGCCGAGCTTGAGCGGGATGCCGAACGCGGCACGATCGGCCCTGCCGAGGCCGAGGCCGCGCGCAATGAAATCTCGCGCCGCCTGATCGCTGCGGCAGGCCCCAATCCGGGGGATGCGAGGCGCTCCTCGCAGAGTGCTCTGATCATCGCCATCGTGGCAGCCCTCCTGATCCCCGCGATCGCCCTGCCGCTCTATCTCAGGACCGGAAGCCCCGGCGTTCCCGATGTGCCGCTGGCGGCGCGCATGGCCAACGCCGAGCAGAGCGGCGACTTCGAGGCGCTCATCGTCAAGGTCGAAAACCACCTCGCCGCCAGCCCGAACGACATCGAGGGCTGGAAGGTGCTGGCGCCCACCTACGGGCGCTTGAACCGCTGGGCCGATGCGGCGGAGGCCTATCGCAACATCCTCAGGCTGGCCCCGCCCAATGCGGCCAATCTCGCCGATTATGGCGAGGCGCTCGTGATGCAGGCGGAAGGCATGGTTTCGGCCGAGGCGCACCGGCTGTTCACCCAGGCGCTGGCGCTTGACGCCAAGAACCCCAAGGCCCGCTTCTTCGATGCGCTGGCGCTGAAGCAGGAGGGCAAGACCGAAGAGTCCAAGGCCGCCTTCCAGTCCTTCCTCGCGGATTCGCCCGCTGATGCCCCGTGGCGCTCCATGGTCACGGCGGAAATCGACAGCCTGACTGGCCGGCCGCCAGCGATCGACAGCCAGACCATGGCCAATGCGGCCAATATGAGCGAGGCCGACCGGCAGGCGATGATCGGCTCGATGGTCGACGGCCTCGAACAGAAACTTGCCGCAAATCCGGATGATCTTGACGGCTGGCTGCGGCTGATCCGCGCCCGCGCCGTTCTGGGCGAGGCGGACAAGGCGAAGGCCGCATACGACAAGGCGCTGGTTCAGTTCAGCGGCAATGGCGACGCGCTGGCGCAGATTGCCAGCCTTGGAAGGGAAATGAAGATCCAATGACCCGCAAGCAGAAACGCCTGACCATGATCCTCGGCGGACTTTCCGTTCTGGGGCTGGCCGCAGGCCTCGTGCTTTACGCGCTGTCCGACACGATCACCTTCTTCCACACCCCAAGCGACCT
>JBIIGF010000166.1:0-5048 GCA_044236665.1 Aestuariivirga sp.
GCCGGTGGTGATTTCACCGGAGCCGGGCGCTTCACCCTCCCAGTGACGCTTCCCTGAGCAGCCAGACGCGCACGGCACTCGACAGGTTGCGCCCGCCGCGTGTCCCGTCGATTTCGGCCACCAGTGTTGCGACCGAGAAGCCACGTTTCGTGGCAGCAGCCTGCAATGCCGCCCAGAACTCCGGTTCAAGCGAGAGCGATGTGCGGTGGCCCGCGATCGAGAGCGAACGCTTGAGGTGCTGGCCTGAGGCGGACATCAGTCGCCGCGCTTCAGGGCGTCGAGATCCTTCGCCGCCTTCTCGTTCCGTGCTTCCGTCAGTTGCCGTTCGGTCTTGGTACGGCCGAATTGCACGCGGTTGTCAGCGGCGCGCTGGTCTTCCCCGGCGCGGGCCTTGCGCTTGCGGTGAAGCTTGAGGCTGATGATATCGCCCATCCCTGTGACTTACTTCGGACCCAGCATGTCTTCGGGGCGGACGATGGCATCGAAGTCGGCAGCGTCAATACCGTCCTTCACCGCTTCCTCACGCAAGGTGGTGCCATTCTTGTGGGCGGTCTTTGCGATCTTGGCGGCGCGGTCATAGCCATATTTGGGGGCGAGTGCGGTGACCAGCATCAGCGAGCGGTCGAGCGCCTGCTTGATGTTGTCTTCGCGCGCTTCGATGCCGGCGACGCAATTGTCGGTGAAGCTCACCGCCGCATCCGAGAGGAGGCGCACCGACTGCAGGAAGTTATAGGCCATCACCGGATTGTAGACGTTCAGTTCGAAATGGCCCTGCGAGTCTGCGAAGGTGAGCGCGGCGTGATTGCCGAACACCTGCACGCACACCATGGTGAGGGCCTCGCACTGGGTGGGGTTCACCTTGCCCGGCATGATCGACGAGCCCGGCTCGTTTTCGGGAAGCGAGAGTTCGCCAAGGCCGGAGCGCGGGCCCGAGCCCAGCAGGCGGATATCGTTGGCGATCTTGAACAGCGAGGCGGCCACCGTGTTGATGGCGCCATGCGTCATCACCATCGCATCATGCGCGGCCAGAGCCTCGAACTTGTTGGGGGCGGAGGTGAAGGCCATGCCGGTGATAGCGGCGATGCGGTCGGCCACCATTTCGGCAAATCCCACCGGCGCGTTCAGCCCGGTGCCGACGGCGGTGCCGCCCTGCGCCAGTTCCATCAGCATCGGCATGGTCATCTCGATGCGCTTGATGCCGTTCAGCACCTGTTGGGCATAGCCTGAAAATTCCTGGCCGAGGGTGAGCGGCGTCGCATCCTGCGTGTGGGTGCGGCCGATCTTGATGATGTGGTTCCACGCCCGCGCCTTCGCATCGAGCGCCTTGTGCAGGTGCTTGAGCGCCGGGATCAGGTGGTGCTGCACCTGTTCGGCGCAGGCCACATGCATGGCCGTCGGGTAGGTGTCGTTGGACGACTGGCTCATGTTCACATGGTCGTTGGGGTGCACCGGCTTCTTGGAGCCCATGACGCCGCCCAGCATCTCGATGGCGCGGTTCGAAATCACCTCATTGGCGTTCATGTTCGACTGCGTACCGGAGCCCGTCTGCCAGACGACCAGCGGGAAATGCTCATCGAGCTTTCCATCGATCACCTCCTGCGCGGCCTTGACGATCGTTTCGCCGATGGTCTTGTCGAGCCGGCCCAGCGCCATGTTGGTTTCGGCTGCGGCGCGCTTCACGATGCCCAGCGCGCGCACCACGGGGAGGGGCTGCTTCTCCCAGCCGATCCTGAAATTGCCGATCGACCGCTGCGCCTGCGCGCCCCAGTATCTTGTGGCGTCCACTTCGATGGGGCCGAAGGTGTCGGTTTCGATGCGGGTCTTGGTCATGATCGTCCTCGGGAAACGCTGGTTCTGCGGTTTCGGTTCGGGCCGCTGATTATCATTTCCAACCCGCGCCCGCCAGTCAGACGGAAGTTGACCGGTCATGTGGCGCGGACCATGGCTTCAGCGCCGGGCCGGGTGGGTTCGCGCCAGAACCAGCATGGCGAGGCAGGAGGCAAGCCCGCAACCTCCCGCGATGAGAAGGCCAGCCTGCGGCGAGGCAAAGCCGAGCAGCAATGCAAACAGAAGCGGTGCCGCTGCATTCAGCACAAGGTTCGGCGCGGCGATGATGCCGAGAACTTCGCCATAGCCCCGCGTGCCGAACAGCGACAGCGGAACGGCTCCCTTGGCGATGGTGACGAGCCCGTTCGAGGCGCCATAGAGCAGGGCGAAGACCAGGGCCGCGCCCCATGAAAAGCCGAAGGCCGCGAACAGCCCGAGTGCCAGCGGCAGCAGGCCAAAGGCCAGAAGGCCCAGCTGCATGGGTGAGAGCCTGCGGCCCATCAGGATTTCGCCCAGGCGGCTGGCGACCTGCGATGGCCCGATCAGGGCTGCCATGAACACCGCCTCCTCACCCCGGAAGCCAAGCCCCTCGAACAGCGGCACCACATGCGCCGAGATCGCGGAGAAGACCACACCGTTCAACGCCACGGCAGTTGCAAAGAGTGCGATTGCCCGGCGCCGCTCACCGCCAGCGAGCGGTTCGGTTTCAGGCTGGGGCAGCGGGGCAGCGTGACGCTCGCCCTTCGCCTCCCTCAGCAGGAACCAGTGCAGCGGAAAACAGATGAACAGGTTGAGTGCTGCGAAGATCAGCAGCGTGTTGCCCCAGCCATAGGCTGATGACAGGGCGTGGCTCAGCGGCCAGAAGAAGGTTGAGGCCAGCCCGCCGAACAAGGTGAGGTAGGAAATGGCCCGCCGTGCGCCGCTTCCGGCAATCTGTGTCAGGCTGGCGAAGGCTGCGTCATAGGTTGCAAAGCGCATGGCGAAGGCGAGCAGCAGCCAGCCCGCCACATAGGCCACGGGGGTGGGGAACAGGCCCATGATGCCGAGGCCCAGTGCGGCGAAGAGAGAGCCAACCGCCATGGCCCGCCGCCCTCCATTGCGGTCCATCAGGCGGCCGCCCCAGGCGGAGATCATGCCGTTCAGGAGAAGCGAGGCCGAAAATGCGCCGAAGATCAGGGACTGGGACCAACCGGTCGCTGCGGCGATATCCTGAGACAGGGCACCGAGCGCGTAATAGGTGGTGCCCCAGCCGATGATCTGGGTCAGGCCAAGTCCGCAGATGACACGCCAGAGCGGCAAGGCTCAGCGCAGCTCGTCCCACCAGATTGGGTTTGACCAGGCCCGCTTGCCGCCATTGTCGATTACCACCACGCGGAACCAGCCGCTCGTCTTCTTGAGCAGCCAGCCCTTCTCCAGCTTTGCGAGGTCGAAGCTCGCATCGGTGATGGCGCGGCCCGTTCGCACCGCAGTGCGCGAAGTACCGCACAGCACGGTGATCGTGTCCACCGGCGAACAGGAGATGGAGATTTCCTTGCCGTTCATTTCGATGCCGTGGATCTGCGGACCCATGCTCGAATAATAGAGGCCCTGCTTGAGGCTGGAGAGGAGCGCATCGGGATCGAGGCTTTCGGCCTTCACATGAACCCAGCCGCCGAAATGGTCAGGCGTCTTGAAATGTGCGTCGTCGGTGGCGAAGGCGGTGAGGCGGCGGCCTTCTGTGAGCAGCTGGTCGGCGAGGTACCAGCCATCGCCACGGTCATTCTCGATGGCGCAGCCGTGATTGTAGATCTCGACCGCGTGGGCGCAGTCGATGTCGCGGCCATCCTCGATGGTGAGCTGCGACCAGGCAGGATGCGCGATGCCGATGAAGGCGCCTGCCTCATGGGCGCGGCGGGCGACCTGCGCCCCCGTCTCGTCCTTGAGGTTGCGCGGAAAGTCGAGCGGCAGGCCGGCGGCGACGATGTGCCAGAGTTCACCGACCCGGGTTTCCGGCGCATGCAGCTCCGCACCGATCAGCGTGGTGAAGGCATTGGAGCGGAAGGCGCGGGTGTCGGCCATCGGAAAATCGAAGTTCTCGATGAAGTGTTCCGACAGCTGCATGAAATCATAACCTGCGTTCTTGTAGGCATCGACAACCGCCTTCGGCTCCAGCGCGCCATCAGAGAGGTTTGAGTGAGTGTGCAGGTTGCCGCGCCAGAAGCGGCCGGGAGCCGAGAAGGGAGCGAGCAGGGCCATGGAGATTTTCCTCTTGAAGCGTCAAACACTCATCTGCATGCCGAGTTCGACAACACGGTCAGGCGGGATGCGGAAGAATTCGATGGCGCGCGACGACTGGTTCGCCATCATGATGAAGAGGCGCTGCTGCCAGTAGGGCAGTGACGAGCGCGCTGACATGCGTATAACGCGCCGTCCAAGGAAATAGGACGCCTGGCGCGGGTCAATGTCGAGGCCGAAGGCCTTGCAGTCACGCAATGCGCGGGGCAGGTCGGGCTGCTCCATGTAACCAAAGCGCGCCTCGACCAGCCATGCACCGAGCGGTAGCGGCTTGACTCTCACCCGCTCCTCTCCTTCGAGGCGGGGTTCGCTCGTTGTCTCGGCAGTGACGAAGACCAGGCGGTCATGCAGAACGCGGTTGTGCTTCAGGTTGTGCATGAGAGCGCTTGGCGCATAGAGCGGGTCGGTCTGCAGGAAGACAGCAGCACCGGCGACGCGCGTCGGTTGCCGGCGCTCGAGGCTTTCGAGCAGGGGCACAAGTTCGACTGATTCCTTCTTGAGCTTGTCGGTAAGCGCCCGGCGGCCGCGCATCCAGGTCACCATCAGCAGGATGATGGTCGCGCCGATCAGCACCGGCATGTAGCCGCCATGCATCAGCTTCAGGCCGTTTGCGGCGAGGAACATCGCTTCGATGACGAAGATCAGTGCAATGGCGGGAAGGACGAGGAAACGCGGGAAGACGCGGGCGTGCCAGAAGAAGATGGCGGCAAGGATCGAGTCCACCAGCATCGACATGTTGACTGCTATGCCGTAGGCCGAGGCCAGGTTGCTGGAGGACTGGAACGTCAGCACCAGCATCACCACACCGAACAGGATGATCCAGTTGATCTGGCCGATGTAGATCTGGCCATGCGCGGTTTCGCTGGTGTGGGTGATGCCCATGCGCGGAAACAGCCCGAGCGACATCGCCTGCTGGGCGATGGAAAAGGCACCAGTGATGACCGCCT
>JBIIGF010000167.1:0-5038 GCA_044236665.1 Aestuariivirga sp.
TGTTCGTGACGCCGGTCACCGAACAGTGGTCGCAGTTTGCCATTGCTGGCCCCCGGGCCCGCGACGTCCTGAAGAAGCTCGATCCCAGCTTCGACATCTCGAACGAGGCGCTGCCGCACATGTCCTTCGTCGAAGGCAAGCTTGGCGCCTATCCCGTCCGCCTGTTCCGCATCAGCTTCTCGGGCGAACTCTCCTACGAAGTGGCGACCCCCTCCAACTACGGCCTCGGCCTTTGGAAGGACATCCTCGCCGCCGGTGCTGAATTCGGCATCGAGCCCTATGGCACGGAAGCACTGCACGTGCTGCGCGCCGAGAAGGGTTACATCGTGGTGGGCGACGAAACCGACGGCACCACGACGCCGATCGACGTCGGCCTCGATGGGCTCGTTTCCAAGAAAAAGGCGGATTTCATCGGCAAGCGCTCGCTGGATCAGTCCTATCTCAAGGGGCCGAACCGCAAGCAGCTGGTCGGCCTCCTGACCGAAGACCCGAAGGATGTGCTGCCCGACGGCGCCTATGCCGTGCGCCAGGTGAAGGACAAGCCGCCGATGGAGATGATCGGACAGGTCACGTCCAGCTACATGTCTCCCACGCTTGGCCGGTCCATCGCCATGGCGCTCATCGAGAACGGGCGCGCGCGGATGGGCGAAACCATCTCCTTCCCGCTTCCGGGCGGCAAGGTGGTGCGCGCCAAGATCACCGATACCGTGTTCTACGACAAGGAAGGGGCCAAGCTGAATGTCTGAGCTCGCTTATCAATCGCCGCTTGCCGGCGTGACTGCTCCCGCCGGCCTCTCGATCTCGCTGCGCGAGATCACCGACCGCGGCATGATCGACCTGCGCGGCCTCACCTCGGATGCGGCCTTCATGTCGGCCGCCCATGATGTGCTGGGCTTCGCCCTGCCCACCGCGCCGCGCACCAGCGCCAGCTGGGGCGATGTGAAGGTGCTGTGGCTGTCGGTGGACCAGTGGCTGATCCTCAGTTCGAGGGCCAAGGCGCTGGAGCTTCTCGCCATGCTGAAGACGGCGCTCACCGGCATCCACGCGCTGGCTGTCGATGTGTCCGACATGCGTGCCATCATCAGGCTCGAGGGCGAAGGCTGCCGCGAAGTGCTCATGAAGGGCACCTCGCTCGACCTGCTCGACCCCGAATACAAGCCGGGCTGCTGCCGCCGGATGCGCTTTGCCGAAATCGCGGCGCTTCTGAACGTGGTGGAGGACGATGTGTTCGACGTCTATGTCTTCCGCTCCTATGCCCAGTATGCCTGGGACTTCCTCTGCGCCACGGCGCGTGAGCAGGCCCGGCTCAAGCTGTTCGGCGCGCAGGCCACACCGGCCTGAGTTTCGCCGGTAAGCCGTTCACCGCTCGTCATCGCCGGGCCCGCCCCGGGAGCAAGTCAACAAAGCGGCAAGACAACAAAAAAGGCCCGGACATGTGTCCGGGCCTTTTCAATTTCCTGCGAGGGTGGTTCTACTTTACCACCGTTCCCACCCAGTCGAACAGCTTGTCGAAGCCGCCGAAGGGATAGAGGTGGGGTCCGGCAATACCGAGTTCGGGGCGGCCATAATGTACCTGCGCGAGCCCCGCCACGAAATCATCGGGCGTATTGACGGTCAGCAGCTTGGTGATGTTCAACGCCTGCTTCCGGATGAAGCGGGCCGAATTGCCCACCCCGCACATCGCGGCATATTTCACCAGCGTCTTGATGGTGGCGGGGCCGGGAACGCCCACATAGATCGGAAGGTCGATGCCTTCGGCGCGCAGCGCCTTCGCCCAGTCTGCCACCGGTTCCGCCTCGAACAGGAACTGCGTGGCGATGAACCCCTCGATGCCATGGGCCTTCAGATAGGCCTGCTTTTCCTTCAGGGCCTTGAGCAGCACCGCCTCGCCATGGATCTTGGTGATGTCCGGGTTGCCTTCCGGGTGTCCGGCAATGCCGATGGAGGTCACGCCATTGGCCTGGAAGACGCCGGTCTCAAGCAGTTGGATCGCCGCGTCATACTGGCCGATGGGCTCAGGCGCGCCGCCCCCCAGCACCAGCATGGTGCTGGACCCGGCCTCGGCCAGCGCCTTGATGCGGTGGCGCAGATCGGCCTCGTCCTTCACGAAGCGGGCCGGCACATGCGGCACGGGCACGAAACCCTCGGCCTTCAACTGCCGGGTCGCCTCGATCTGGCCTGCAAGGTCACCGGCATCGATCAGCGCGATGAATACCCGGCAGCCAGGCTCGAGCTTCTCCTTGAGGAGCGGCAGTTTCTCGATCTGCTTCGGCGTGATTTCAATCGAAGCGGTGCGCAGGAAGGCGGCCGTGGCTTGGGCGTGCGAAAGGCCAGTGATCGGGGCGTTCATCGTCTCGGGCTCCTGTGAGGCTCTCCGGGACATTGCGCCGGCAGCTCTGAAACCGCCCGGATGTTTGCGACAGCGCCATAACGAATGCGACCGCGTCAATTTTCTGTGTGTCGTTTTCGGTCTTGGACATGACGCTGATGGACAGCGGCCGCAAATTACGGCAGAAGGCCGCAAACAGGAGTGTCCGCCCATGTTCGGCGATCCCCCAAAGCAGCTTCCGCAGCATTTCGCAGTTGTCGTCGTGCCGGAGTTCACCATGATGCCGGTCACCTCGGCGATCGAGCCACTGCGCCTCGCCAACCGCATGTCGGAGAAGTCCCTCTACAAGTGGACAATGCATTCGGTGGATGGCCAGCCGGTAGCGGCCTCCAACGGCATCCTCGCCATGGTGGATGGTGATCTCTCCACCATTCCGGAAGGCGCAAGCATCCTCGTCTGTGCGGGGCTGAACGTCCAGCGCCATACCGACAAGCGCCTGGTCTCGTGGCTGCGCAAGGTGGCGCGCAAGGGCACCAGCATCGGTGCGGTGTGCACCGGAGCCCACATCCTGGCGGAGGCCGGACTCCTCGATGGTTACAGATGCACCATCCACTGGGAAAACCTGCCGGGCTTTGCCGAGGCGTTTCCGGAAATTGATTCGACTGGCGGCCTGTTCGAAATCGACAGGGACCGATTCACCAGCGCCGGGGGCACCACGGCCCTCGACATGATGCTGACGCTGATTGCCAGCCAGCACGGGCCGGAACTCGCCTCGGCGGTGGCCGAGGGCATCCTCCATTCGCCGATCCGCCATCACAGCGAGCATCAGCGCATGTCGCTTCCGGCGCGCATCGGTGCGCGTCATCCGAAGCTCGTCGGCATCATTGAGGAAATGGAACAGAACCTGGAGGAACCACTCTCGCCCTCCATCCTCGCCAAGCAGGCGGGCCTCTCCACCCGCCAGCTCGAACGGTTGTTCCGCCGCTATCTCGACCGGTCGCCGAAGCGCTACTATCTGGAACTCCGCCTCAAGAAGGCGCGCTCGCTGTTGCTGCAGACCGACATGTCAGTCATCAATGTGGCGCTGGCCTGCGGCTTCTCCTCGCCGTCCCATTTCTCGAAATGCTACCGCGCCTTCTACGGCCGCACGCCCTACCGTGAGCGCGGCATTCCGGTGATCGATTCCACCACGCCCGCAGACGCCTGAAACAGAAAGGGCGAACCATTTCTGGTTCGCCCTTTCCAAGTGCGTTCGCGACCGGGGGGATCTAACGAACTGCACGTTCCTGATAGGCTCGCGGCAAGAGAATTCCGGCTTCATGCGCATCCGCGATGAGAATCATGAACTCGTTGCCAATATACAATCTCTATAACGATTTCTGGAAGAGATGCCAACGAGGGTTGTCCGCCCGGGCCCAAAATAGATCGTCAAAATGGTTCAAATCGCAGCTGGAACAACCAGTGATACTTTCAACCCGCCCATTTTTGCATCATCAAGGCTGAGGCTTCCACCATACATGGCAGCAGTCTCCGAAACAATCGAAAGTCCCAGTCCGGAGCCTGGCTTCGTTTCATCCAGGCGCTGCCCACGTTTCAGTGCATCTGCACGCTTTTCAGGCGCAAGCCCGGGGCCGTCATCCTCGACGTCGATCTTCAGAAACTGCCGGCCGGCGTTTGACAGCTCCGGCGCAAGGCTGGCGTGGATGGCAACCTGCCGCCCAGCCCATTTGCAGGCATTGTCGAGCAGGTTGCCCACCATCTCCTCGAGGTCCTGCTTCTCGCCGCGGAATTTCAGCCCTTCCTCACAACTCACGCTGACCGACACGCCCTTGTCGCGGTTGATGCGTTCAAGCGTGCGGGCCAGCGCGTCCAGCACCGGCTTCACCTCCGTCACGGCGCCGATGCCCTGGGCGCGGGCGGCGCGTCTGGCGCGGTCGAGATAGAGGTTCACCTGCTCCCGCATCAACTGGGCCTGCTCCTTCACCTTCGCGGCAAGCGGGCTGTCCTGGCCTGCCGCTTCATTCGTCAGCACACTGAGCGGTGTCTTCAGGGCATGCGCAAGGTTGCCGACCTGGGTGCGCGCCCGCTCGATGATTTCCGTGTTGGACTGGATCAGCAGGTTGAGTTCCGCCGCCACGGGTTCGATCTCCGCTGGATAAGCACCCCTCAGCTGTTCAGCCTTGCCCTGGCGAATCGCCAGCAGGTTCTTTTCCAGCGCGCGCAGCGGCCTGAGGCCGAAGCGCACCTGAATGAGGATCGCCAGAACCAGTCCGAGGCCGAGCAGCAGCAGGCTCACCACCAGCACCCGGTTGAAGGCGCTCACCTCGGCCCGCAGTTCGTCGAAGTTTCCGGCCACCAGAACCGAGAAGCGCCGCGCACTGCCCGGCAGGGTGAACACCTGCTCGATGGCCCGCAGATTGGCGCCATTCGAATCCCGGAGGGCGAAAGCGGCAACGCCATCGGGCTGGCGGGTTGCTGCGGCGGCCTCCGGCACATCGAGGCGTTGCTCAAGCAGCGAGGCCGAGGCGAGGCCACCTGCCTCCCCCGCGCCTTCGAGCGGCATCACCTGCCAGTACCAGCCTGACAGCGGCAGGTTGAAGCGCGTGTCGGCCAGTGCCGTCGCCAGAGCGGGCGTGCCTGCCTCGTTCACCTCGAGATTGGCCAGAAGCCCGTCGGCCACGGCGCGCAGCCGATGGTCGAAATTGCGTT